>JBGSJU010000223.1:0-5298 GCA_041741655.1 Rhodobacterales bacterium | reverse complement strand
CAACGCCGCGATCACGCCGCGCCCGAGCGTCGCGCCCAACCGTGCCCCGAACCCTTCATGCGCCTTGGATCCTTGGTCGCGGGACATGGGTCAGACCTGCGGTTTCCGGGTCAGCAATGGAAGGAAATCGGCCATTTCCGGGCCGGTTTCGCGGCCCGTCAGCGCAAGGCGCAGCGGGCGGAACAGCGTCTTGCCCTTGCGGCCCGTCGCGGTTTTCACGGCATCTGTCCATGTGGCCCAAGTTGTGGGGCCATAGGGCGGGTCGGGCAGCAGCGCCAGCGCGGTGGCGATGAAATCGGCATCCTCGGGGGCGATTTGCACGTCGGGGCCGCGCAACACGATCTGCGCCCAATCCTTGGCTTCGGCCCGCGTGGCCAGATTGGCGCGGATCGTGGTCCAGAAGGCTCCCGCGCGATCCGCCGGCAGGCCAAGCGCGGCCAGATGGTCGGCAACATCCGCATAGGGCAGGGCGGACACGGCGCGCGCGGTCAGCGGTTTCAGGTCATCGGCGTCGAATTTCGTCGGCGCGGCGCCGAACTGGCCCACGTCAAAGCCGTCGATCAATTCCTGATGCGTGCTGCGCAATTCGATGGGCTGGCTGGCGCCAAGGCGCGCCATCAGCGACAACAGCGCCATCGGCTCGACGCCCGCATCGCGCAGGTCGCGCAGTGCCAGCGAGCCCAGCCGCTTCGACAGCCCTTCGCCGCCCGGCCCGGTCAGCAGTGAATGATGCGCGAATGCGGGGGGTGCGAACCCGAGGGCCTGCATGATCTGGATTTGTGTGGCGGTATTCGTCACATGGTCGGACCCGCGCACGATATGGGTCACGGCCATGTCGGTGTCATCGACCACCGACGCGAACGTATAGAGCACCTGACCATCCGCGCGGATCAGCACCGGGTCGGACACCGAGGCCGCGTCGATCGAGATTGGCCCGAGGATGCCATCCGTCCATTCGATGCGGTTCTGGTCCAGCAGGAACCGCCAGTAGCCCATGCGGCCCTCGGTGCGCATCGCGGCTTTCTGATCCTCCGACAGGCCCAGATGCGCGCGGTCATAGACCGGGGGGCGGCCCATGTTCAGTTGTTTCTTGCGCTTCAGGTCCAGTTCGACGGGCGTTTCGAATACCTCGTAAAGCCGCCCGCCGGCGCGCAGCGCATCGGCCTGTGCGGCGTAACGGTCAAGCCGCAAGGACTGGCGTTCCACCCGGTCCCAGTGCAGGCCCAGCCAGTCAAGATCGCGCTTGATCCCGTCGACATATTCCTCTTTCGACCGTTCCTGATCGGTATCGTCGATACGCAGGATGAAGGTGCCGCCCGCCTTTCTGGCAATCATCCAGTTCATCAGCGCGGTGCGCAGGTTGCCGACGTGGATATGGCCCGTGGGGGACGGGGCAAAGCGGGTGGTGACCATGGGGTTCTCCTTGACCCCGATGCTGTGTCACAGGCCCCCGGAATTGTCAAAGACCAGCCATTTTGCGCCGTTCTGCAGCCCCCGTTTGTGCATGGTTGAACAGGGGACGTGCAGCTTTCCGGCATCACGCCCGCGTGAGAGGTGCCGCAGGGTCATCGCGGTGCGCTATAACGCATCCTGCGTGACGACCACACCTTGAGGAGGACATCCCATGACGACCCTGACCCGCCGCGGCCTGTTGGGCGCCGCCGCCGCCCTGCCGTTGATCGCCACTGCCCGCCCCGTGCTGGCCAAGGCCGAGATGAAGGGCGCCAGCATGGTCCCCTATAATCGCGTCAAGCTGGGCGCGTTCGAAGTGACGACGCTGCTGGCTGGCACCCGCACCGTGCCCGATCCGCAGAAGATCTTCGGCGTCAATGCCACCCCGGAAGAATTTGCCGCGGCATCCGCCGCCGCGATGATCCCGACCGACAAGGCGCAGTTCTTCTTCACCCCCACGCTGGTGAACACCGGCAACGAAGTTGTGCTGTTTGACACCGGCCTGAATGGCGCGGGCATCATGGCAGCCATTACCGCCGCCGGCTACACCGCCGATCAGATCGACGTGGTGGTTCTGACCCATATGCATGGCGACCATATCGGTGGCTTGATGACCGATGGCGCACCGACCTTCCCGAATGCGCGCTATGTCGCGGGCGCAGCCGAGTTCAACCACTGGTCCGGCCTGACCAACGAGAACTTCGACAAGAACGTGCGCCCGATGGCGGAAATGATGACCATGGTCGATGGCGGCGCGTCGCCGGTGGCCGGCCTGACCGCGACCCCGGCCTTTGGCCATACCCCCGGCCACATGGCATGGCGCGTGGAAAGCAACGGCCAGTCCCTGATCATCGGGGCAGATTTCGCCAACCACTATGTCTGGTCCCTGGCGAACCCCGATTGGGAAGTGTCGTTCGACGCCGACAAGGCCGCCGCCGCCGCGTCGCGCCGCGCGCTGCTGTCGATGATCGCCGATGAAAAGATCCCCTTCATCGGCTATCACATGCCGTTCCCCGCGCTGGGCTTTGTCGAGGCCAAGGATGGCGCGTTCCGCTATGTGCCGGCAAGCTACCAGTTCATGATGGAAGGCTGATCCGGCCACCGCGGACAAACGCAAGCCCCCGCCGGATCGCACCGGCGGGGGTTTTTTTATGGTGAATTACCTTATTTCGCCGGTCGGGCGCGGTGTTGCCGCCGTTTCCTGCGGCAGCACCGGATAGACCACTTCGGGCACCTTGCCGGTCAGGCTGTCGAGGAAAGCCACGATCTGCGTCACGTCGGTGTCGGTCAGTTCCTCGCCCAGTTGCGAGGTCCCCATGATGGCAACGGCCACCTCAAGGCTCCAGACCTTGCCGGAATGGAAATAGGGCGCCGTCTGGTTGATGTTGCGCAAGGGCGCGGCGCGGAACACGTATGCGTCGTCGGCGGTTTCGGTGACGACAAAGCGGCCCTTGTCGCCTTCGGGCAGGATGTCGGCGCCGGGTTTTTCCACCAGACCAAAGGGATAGTAGCCGTTGCCGCCCAGATTGATCCCGTTGTGGCAGGACGCGCAGCCCTTGTCGATGAACGCCGCCAGCCCCGCTTTTTGCACATCGGACAGCGCGGCATCGTCACCGTTCAGGAAGGCGTCAAAGGGTGCGGGTGTGATCAGCGTGGCCTCATAGGCCTCGATCGCCTTGGCGAAGTTGTCGAACGTCACCGGGTCGGCCTCGTCCGGGAACGACGCCTTGAACCAGTCCTGATAGGCGGGCATCGAATTCAGTGTGGCGACCACATTGGCTGGCGTATTCGCCATTTCGACGCCGGCCTGCACCGGGCCCTTGGCCTGTGCGGCCAGATCGGGGGCGCGGCCATCCCAGAACTGGGCCTCGTTGAAGATGGCGTTCAGCACAGTGGGCGAATTGCGCGGACCCTTCTGCCAGGCATGGCCGATCGAGGTTTCCATGTTGTCGTCGCCGCCTGTCGCCAGATTGTGGCATGAGTTGCAGGAAAACACGCCGGACGCCGACATGCGCGGATCAAAGAACAGGGCGCGGCCCAGATCGATCTTGGCAGGCGTGATGGGGTTGTCCTTGACGGCGGGCGTGGTGGACGGCAGGGGCGAAAAGATCTCCAGCGCCCGGGCGCGCAGATCGGCATCGGCGTGGGCGGCGCCGGCCAAGGGCAGGGCCAAGGGCAGGGCGGCCACGCTGGCCAACAGGATCAGTTTCAGGGTCATGAGCGGGTCCTCGTCTGACGTGGGTGTCCCCCGACAGATGCGGTAGTCCGAATGTGATGTCACTGACATGGATCAAACCGGGGCTTGCGTGACACACCGCCGACGATTTGTCGCCGACATTCAACCCCTGCGTTCAGCGGTAGTGCGGCCCATGCGCCCAGATCGTCAGGGAATGGCGTTCGCCCGCCGTAACTGGCGTGACGCGGTGCAAAAGATAAGACGGGAATAGCGTGGCGGTGCCTTTGTCCGCGGCCGCGGTGATCGCGGCGTGGGATGGCCAGACCTGCAACTGCCCGCCGGTGTAGCCTGCCGGGTCTGACAGTTGTACCACGAGGGTCAGCTTGCGCTGCGACGCCCATGGCCCGGTGCCGATGTCGGAATGCCAGTCGAAATGCCCTTTGCGTTCGGCGATTTAATTTCAGAACAACGAATTACGAATGTAACTTTTACACCCAAAGAAAAAGCATAAATTTCTTTTAAAGTACTGTAAAATTCATCGACCTACTTTCTAACTATTGCTTTTTATGGCTTCTAATGCAGGATATATCCATAGCTAACAATATTTATCCATTTGGGGCGGCGATCTAAATAGTTGCTAAATTTTAAAATAATTCTTATGCAACATCCAATTCGGAAGTGATTTTCAATAACTCTTCTTTGAGTTTTGTATAATTAGGATCAGAAAGTGGAGCTAAAGGAAGTCTTACTTCATTGGTACAAAAACCTAGGATCTCCATGGCTGATTTTATTCCTACCGGATTTCCTTCAATATAAAGCCATTTGTGCAAGTCATATGTCTTAAAATTAAGTTCCCGTGCTGCAAAATAATCCTGATCCAGGGCAAAATTAATCATTTGGCTGAATGCTTTGGGAAGCGCATTGGCCATGACAGAAATGACACCATCACCACCTACTGCGGTCATAGGAAGAGCTACTTCATCATCTCCCGACGTGACTATAAAATGGTCTGGTTTATTTTTAATAATTCTGGTGGTTTGGATCAAATCTCCGGAAGCTTCTTTAATACCAATGATATTTTTGCTGTATTCTGCCAGTCGGACGGTAGTTTCCCATTCCATATTTGATCTCGTTCTGCCAGGTACATTATATAGTATGACAGGCACAGGACAAGAATCTGTTACGGCTGCATAATGCCTGAAAATACCTTCCTGAGAAGGTTTTACATAAGCAGGGCTTGATGAAAGTATGGCATCAATTCCGGAGAAGTTGTATCCACTTATCTTTTTTACCAATTCCTTGGTGTCGTTCCATCCGAAATTGCCTGCAACCAAAGGTACTCTGTTGTTAATACGTTCTATACAAAAATCGAGTACAGATCTGGCTTCATCTTCGTTTAAGGTTGCCGTCTCACCTGTAGAACCAAGGGCAACTATATAATTTACTCCTCCATTTATAACGTATTCTATCAGAGATGATAGTGCTGTAAAATCAATCTGATTGTCTCTGAATGGTGTTATGATGGCAACGCCTGTACCTATAAATCTTTGGTCTTTCATGGTCTAAATTACTTAATATTTTCTATTTAATGGCTATTTTTTCTGCGCCTTTCAATATGTATCTGATCATGTCATCGATATCTTGTGATTCACCCGTATCTACTATGAGGT
>JBGSJU010000222.1:0-1606 GCA_041741655.1 Rhodobacterales bacterium | reverse complement strand
ACGATTTCCTCGACCTCTTCATCCGACACGAAGGGGCCGTGGCAGCGGATGATCTTGGCGCCCCCTGCCATGTACAGCATGTCGCCCATGCCCAGAAGCTGTTCCGCCCCCATCTCGCCCAGAATGGTGCGGCTGTCGATTTTCGACGTGACCTGAAAGCTGATCCGGGTGGGAAAGTTCGCCTTGATCGTGCCGGTGATCACATCGACCGACGGGCGTTGCGTCGCCATGATCAGGTGGATGCCGGACGCGCGCGCCATCTGCGCCAGACGCTGGATGCAGGCCTCGATCTCCTTGCCGGCCACCATCATCAGATCGGCCATTTCGTCCACGATGACGACGATATAGGGCATCTTGACCGGCTGGAATTCTTCCGTTTCGAACATCGGCTCGCCGGTATCCTCGTCGAACCCGGTCTGTACGGTGCGCGAAAACATCTCGGATTTCGCCAGCGCATCGGCGACGCGGCTGTTGTAGCCGTCGATGTTGCGCACGCCCATCTTGGACATCTTGCGATAGCGTTCCTCCATCTCGCCCACGACCCATTTCAGGGCGACGACCGCCTTTTTCGGGTCGGTCACGACGGGGGACAACAGGTGAGGGATGCCGTCATAAACCGACAGTTCCAGCATCTTGGGGTCGATCATGATCAACCGGCAATCCTCGGGCGTCAGTTTGTAGAGCAGCGACAGGATCATGGTGTTGATTGCCACCGACTTGCCCGACCCCGTGGTGCCCGCAATCAGCAGATGCGGCATCTTGGCGAGGTTCGCCACGATGGGCGCGCCGCCGATATCCTTGCCCAAGGCCAGCGGCAGTTTCATGTTGGTGTCGCCGAATTCGCGCGCGGCCAGGATTTCGCGCAGCACCACCTTTTCGCGGTGTTCATTCGGCAGTTCGATGCCGATCACCGACCGCCCCGGCACGGTGGATACCCGCGCCGACAGCGCCGACATCGACCGCGCGATGTCATCGGCCAACCCGATGACGCGGCTGGCCTTCAGCCCCGGTGCGGGTTCCAGTTCATACATCGTCACCACCGGACCGGGGCGGACCGACACGATGTCGCCCTTGACGCCGTAATCATCCAGCACGGTTTCCAGCATGCGGGCGTTCTCTTCCAGCGCCTCGTCGGACAGGTGATGGCGCTGGATCACCTCGGGGCTGGACAACAGGGAAAGGGGCGGCAGTTCGTAATCGGACCCCGGCGCATCGAACAGCGACGGCTGCGCTTCGGCGATGGCGCGGGCGGACGGCTGCACCGGTTTCTTCATGCCGTGCTGCACCACGGCGCGGCGCGGTTCGGCGACGGGGATGGTCAGGCGGGGCATCGGGGCGTGCGAGGGGACGTGAAGGGGCGCCGCGACCGCCTCAAACGCATCCATGTCATCGACCAGATCGTCCTCGTCATCCGCGAAACCATCCACAAACACATTGCTGGGCCGGGTCGCCGGCACATCGACGAAATCGGTATGATCCGGCAAGTCCGTGACTGTCGGCATCGCCGCCGGTAACGGCGCGGTGGCGCGGCGCAGCACCGGTTCGGCCCGCAGGCCCGGTTCGGCGCGCGGTGTGTCCAGCACCAGCGGGCGCGGACCTTTGGTCC
>JBGSJU010000221.1:0-5206 GCA_041741655.1 Rhodobacterales bacterium | reverse complement strand
GGCCACGGTATGCGACCGGGTCGGGAACACCTTGGTCACGCAAGCGGTGCGCAGACCCTGTTCCGCCATGCCCAGCGTCGCGCGCAGCCCCGCGCCGCCCGCGCCAACCACCACCACGTCATAATCGTGGGTTTCATAGGTATATGCAGCCATGTATCCGGTTCCTTACAGCGCGATCCGCGCAACGGCAAAAACGCCGGTCGCGGCAAGGGCGTAGCTCAGGATGATCGTCGCGATGATCAACACCTGCTGCGCCAACCCATGAACATAGTCCTCGATCAGCGTCTGCACACCGGTCTTGAAGTGCATCATGCTGACCCAGATCGTCGCGGCGGCAATGATGGCCGGGAACGGGCGCGCGAAATACGCCGTCACCTCGGCATGGGTGCCACCAAGCGTTGGGCCAAAGGTGAATACGAACAGCGGGATCAGCACCAGCAACGCGACGCTGGACACTTTCATCGCCCAGAAATGATGGACGCCCGATTTGGCCGCGCCCATGCCCATCGCGCGCTTGCGGTCAGTCAGAAAAGCCATTCTGTGCGTCCTCAGATCAAAACGACGGTCAGCAGGGTCAGAACGACCGACCCGGCCACAACCGCCCAACCCATTTTTTCCGCCGTCGGAATATCCAGCCCGATGGCGTTGTCCCAGATCAGGTGCCGAACACCCGCCAGCGTGTGATACCACAGCGCCCAAAGCGACCCGAACAGCACCAGATCGCCGAACCACGAGGTCAGGATGCCGTTCACCACCTCGAAATAGCGTTCCGATGTCGCGGCGGCCAGAAACCACCAGACGATCAGGAAGGACGCAAGGATCAGCGCGTTGCCGGTGATCCGCGTCAGGATCGAGGTGATCGACGTCAGTTGCGGGCGGTAGATCTGCAGATGCGGCGAAAGGGGTCGATTGCCCCGATTGACGTCGGCCATGCCATGTTCCTTCCTGCTTGCCCGCTGTCGGCCATACGACAGCGCCTTGCCTGTTGTGATAGCGATTTCCGCGCACAAGTCACGTCACAGCGCGGGTGCAATGCGAAAAATCTGCTGCATTGCGGCGGTTTCGGTGGTTTGTGATCACAGTTTTGAAGCTAGTGATCACATATCTTGGCCTTCTGGCCGCGTGTCGCATCCATAAGCCATGTCCTGCAGCACCCTGAGTCGCCATGCATCCGGCGCATTGCCGACAGCCGACAGCGACCGCTATTCTGGGATGAAACCCAACCGGGCCAGAACTGCGCGCGCGCGGTCCTGTGTCACGGTTTCGCCGGCCAGCAGCTCTTCGTTCAGGGTGCGGATCAACTGGCTTAGCTGCCGACGCGCGCTCAAGTCGCGCACCAACTGCGGCACCACATCTGGCGGCATGTTCAGAATCTCATCGCAGGAGGGTAAATTGTCTTGGGAAGTCATAATCTTGCAGCCCCGCCGGTGATTCTGTGACACATGAAGCATAACGGAATAGTGACAACGCACGCCAGATTTAATCGTTGCACCCGTCAATCATGCTGCGCGTGCAAAAGCAAATGCTGCATGTGCGGCATTTCCGTCACGGTGACCGTCGCAGCATACGTCACAGCATACGTCACCGTGGCATCAGGGCCCAGTAATCCAGATCCAGCAGCACCTCGGGCAGGTATTTGCCGTCGGCGCCGCGCAAGGCACCCGCCGCGCCCTTGGTCGCGACAAGGCGCAGGCGGATTGCGCCGACGCCCGGCGCGGCTGTTTCGGCCATGTCCAGCACCTCGGACCAGGCGCGCACGGTGTCGCCCGCAAAACAGGGGTTGGCATGCGCCCCGCCGTTCAGGCCGACGATCATCTGCGCATTGGCCAGCCCGTTGAACGACAGCGCGCGGGCCATCGACATCACATGCCCGCCATAGATCAATCGCCGGCCGTCTTCGCGGAAGGTGGCGTCAAAATGCACCTTGGCGGTGTTTTGCCACAGTCGCGTGGCCATCATGTGTTCGGCTTCTTCGATGGTCACGCCATCGACATGGTCGATGATTTCGCCCACGGCGTAGTCGCCCATCCGGTGCGGTTCGCCTGCAAGCGTGAAATCGTAACGCGTGAAGTCGAGGCCCTTGGGGATCACCAGATCCGCAGGCGCCACGACCGGTGCCAGATCGGGGACGACCGTTGCGGGCGCAGGGGCGGCGGCGTCGCGTTTGCGCACCATCACCCAGCGCACATAGCTCAACAGCGTTTCGCCATGCTGGTTGTGCCCGGTGGTCCGCACATAGACTACGCCCGACGCGCCATTGGAATTTTCGCGCAGACCGATGACTTCGCTGGTCGCGGTCACGGTATCGCCAGGCCACAGGGGCGTGACCCAGCGGCCTTCGGCATAGCCAAGGTTCGCCACAGCGTTCAGCGACACGTCCGGCACGGTCTTGCCGAACACGGTGTGGAACGTGACCATGTCGTCCAGCGGGCTGTAGGGCAACCCGCTGGTCTGGGCAAAGGCATCCGACGAATGCAGTGCGTGGCGCGCGGGATACAGCGCATGATACAGCGCGCGTTCCCCCATCTTGATGGTGCGCGGCACGGCGTGGGGGATTACCTGTCCAACCCGGTAATCTTCAAAGAACCGGCCCGCGTTCGTCTTTGTCATGTGTCCCGTCCGCGTCCAAAGGGTGGGACTTCGCCCCACCGTCCGTTTACAAATCGCCCAGTTTCACGGCCGGGTCATAGTCGCCCGCCACATCCTTGGTCACCGCCTGCCCGCAGCGCATGACGCCATTGGCGCCATCAAAGGCGTAGGTCGGATCACCATACAATTGCCACCCGTTCGCCAGCGCCGCCGTCACCTTGTGGCAGAAGGCCGATGTGTCATCCCCGGTCAGGAACCGATAGGCCTTCATGCGCCACCGCCAAACGGCCAGACGCCCAGCCAGATATGGATACCCGAGATCACGGCATAGGTGCCCAGCGTGATCGCCACCAGCACCAGATCGCGTTTGGGATCACCCGGTGTCTTGGGCACCCATGGCTCGGCGCGGTTGATCAGCACCACCTCGACCACCGCCCATGCCAGCATCGACCCGAACAGCACGATCGCCGCCAGATCGCCGTTGACCAGCAGATGCGCCACTGCCCAGATCTTGACCGACGCCAGCATCGGATGGCGGAACCGCGCCCGCAACCGGCCCTTGGAATGGCCGACGCCCAGAAAGAACACCGCCGCCAGCATCAGCAGGTTGTTTACTCCGGTGGTCCAGCCGGGGGGCGACCAGACCGGGATCGTTTCGGCCATGCGGTAGCCCCAGATCATCAGGCCCAGTCCCGCCAGCGTGCCTATGGTGACCAACCCCTTGCCGGCATTGCCCATGCTGGCGCGCAGTTCGGGCATCAGCCGCTTGAACAGGTGAAACGCCGCCCAAAGAACGATGCCTGCGATCATGATGGCCATGGCTTACTCCGCTGTGGTGGATGTGGTGGCGACGGCCTCGGCCAGTGCCAGAATCTTGCGCGCCGTTGCAACATGCAGGTTTTCGACGATCTTGCCATCCACCACGGCGACGCCCTGGCCCGATTTTTCCACCGCGTCAAAGGCGGCAATCTGGCGCTGCGCGAGGTCGATCTCGGCGTCGGACGGGGCGAAAGCGGCGTTCGTCACCGCGACCTGATCCGGATGGATCAGCGTCTTGCCATCGAACCCAAGGTCGCGGCCCTGATCGCATTCGGCGCGCAAGCCGTCCTGATCCTTGAACTGGTTATAGACGCCGTCGATGGCGATCACGCCATGCGCCCGCGCCGCCATCAGGATGGTCTGCAACGCCATCATCATCGGCAGGCGGTCCGCCCGCGTGCGGCTGTTCAATTCCTTGGCCAGATCATTGGTGCCGGCGACAAAGCCGGTGACGCGCGGATGCGCCGCGATATCGAACGCGTTGCGGATCGCCAGCGGCGTTTCCATCATCGCCCAGATGCTGCGATCCGCAGGCAACAGCGCCGCCAGCGCGTCGATGTCGGCAGGCCCGTTCACCTTGGGCAGCAGAAACGCGTCGCAGGCCACGTCGCGCAAGGCGGCGACATCGCCCGCGCCCCATGCGGTGTCCAGCCCGTTGATGCGGATGATCGTCATCTTGCGGCCATAGCCGCCTGCCGCCAGTGCCGCCTTCAACGTGTCGCGCGCCGCCACCTTGGCGTCGGGCGTCACCGCGTCTTCCAGATCGAAGATGATCGCATCGACTGGCATCTCGCGCGCCTTGTCCAGCGCGCGGTCCTTGGACCCGGGGATATACAGCACGGAACGGGTCGGGCGCGGCAAGTCGGTGGGCAGGGGCATGAGTCTCTCCGGCAACAATCTTGCGCGTACCTGCACGAACCATGCCAGAAAATTCAACAGAAATCGCGCCGCAGCGCAGAATCCGCGCCAAATGCCACGTATCGGCCGGACTGTTTACGCCTTGGCAAGGGGTGCGGCGCAGCCTTGTGACAGGGATCTTTCGGTGATCGCGCGGCCCAAAGCGACATTCCGACGGTCAGACATCCGCAACCCGGCTTTTTGAAAGGAAACATCATGTCCCGGCTGAAAACCTTGATCCTGTCCGGAATGCTGGCCGGCTTTGGCGGCGCAGGTGTGGCACAGGCACAGCAGGCTGCCAATTGCGGCCCGCGCAATCTGGTGGTGGCCCGTCTGGCCGAAAGCTTTGGCGAAACCCGCCGGTCCATCGGGCTGGGGGCCGACAATGCCCTGATGGAGGTGTTCGCGTCGGCCCAAAGCGGGACGTGGACGATCACCGTCACCATGGCCAGCGGCATCACCTGTCTGGTTGCGGCGGGACAGGCCTTTGAAACCCTGACCGACGCGCTGCCCGCCACCGGAAAAGGCACCTGATCAGGTCAACCCGTCCCAGACCAGCTTGGTCCCTGTCACGATCAGCAACACATATGTCAGCGCAAAGAATGCCCGTTCCGGAATCGCCCGATGCGCCCGCACCCCGATCCACGCCCCGGCCAAGGCCACAGGGGCCAGCAACAGGTCCATCCACAGCGTCTGGGCGGTGAAGATGCCCAGAAACGCATAAGGCACCGCCTTGGCGATGTTCAGCACCCAGAACACGATGACGGTGGTGGCCTGAAATTCGGTCTTTCCCAGCCGCCGCGACAACAGATAGACCGCCGCCGGCGGCCCGCCGGCATGGGCGACGAAACTGGTAAACCCCGCAACGGCCCCCGCAAACAAACCGGCCGCGGTGCCCATT
>JBGSJU010000220.1:0-16153 GCA_041741655.1 Rhodobacterales bacterium | reverse complement strand
TTGAACGTGCCGGCCCCGGTTTGCCCGCCTCCCGCCTGCATTACAGCGCCCCGCCGACATCAATGGCATCGGCAAAGCCTTCGGCATCGGCGCCCGCGTCAAAGGCCCGTTGCCGGATGGCGTGCAGCGCCTCGGTGCCGCGCACCGTCAGCGTTTCGGTGTAATGCGCGATGATCGGCCGGGTGATCATCGCCATGGCGACCGCCGCCCCGACGGCCAGCGAGGCCAGATAGCCAAGACCGATCAGAACGATGCTGCCAAATCCCGGCATGCCGCGCCCGGGACCGGCCCCGAGACCGCGACCGGGACCGAAATCGGAGAATACCCCCAAGAGGGCAGCGCCGATGCCACCGAGAATCGCCAGCAAAACGCCGGTGATCAGCGCCGCCGCGATCCCGCCTGCGATGTAGGTATAGATGACAAACCCGGTGCGGGGGGCGGCGTCGAACATCACCTGCCCATCCAGCACCTTGTTGCGAGTCAGATAGGCGAAACTGTGCACACCGTAGTGAACTGCGCCCACGAAAACCCAGATGAAGCCCACGACCCCTGCCAGCACCACCACCGCCGGCGCGCCGATCACGGCGCCAAGCGCGATGCCGCCGATCAGGATCGCCAGCCCGATCAGCAGATTTTTCATCGCCGGATACAATTCCTGCCAGCGGCCGCGCTGTTCAAACTGCGCATTGCCGAAATAGGTCCGGTCCGTCATGTATTTTTCGAGGCTGAACGTCATGCGCGGCAACAACAGGCCCAGCGTCAGCACCGTCAGCAGCCAATGCCCCAGCGCGCGCCAGACATAGCCCCAGGCGTCGCTGTCCATGCCGAACCGGATGCCGCGCCAGCGGGTGCGCGACAGCCGGTAACGCCGCGCGCGATAGGTGGCGAACAGGATGAACGGCAGCAGCGCCAGAAAGATCAGGTAGAACCCGCCGACCTGCGCCAGCGCCTCGGCTTCGGATTGCGGTTCGCGCAGCACGCTGAGGCCCAGAAACAGCAGCACCATCTGCAACAGCCCCAGATAGACTGCTAGAAACACCACGGCGATCAGGAAGCCCTTGAATTTTTCCAGCCCGGTGCCGGTATATTCGAACCGGTCACCATCCAGTTCGGTGCCCGCCCAGAACAGTTGCCGCAACTGCGTCTTGGCCCAGAACCGGTAGATGCCCAGCGTCGCCACCGTCAACAGCCCGGTTTTCAGGGCCAGCCAGAACACCTCGGCCCCGGTCAGATGGTGTTTGGCGGTGGCGGTCGTCATCATGATATTCGTTACTCCTGCACCCGCAGGCGGAGTATAAGGCGATTGCGTCAATATTGCATCAATCAGGTGAACCGATTGTCCCGCGGAAAGCCGCGCGGGGCCATGCGGCCGGCAGTGGCGCGTTTGGCCAGCCATTCCGCCAGGTCGGGTTCCGTGCGTGTGCGCCCGGCGGGGTCTTTCCACGTCAGCCCGTCCGCCAGCGCAAAAGTGGTGGCATCCGACAGTCCGCCATCCTTGAACTTCATCAGCCGCACGCCCTTGCCGCGCGCCATTTCGGGCAGTTCGTCCAGCGGGAACACCAGCACCTTGCGGTTTTCGCCGACGCAGGCGACGTGATCGCCCTGCACGGGGCGCACGATCAGCGCGCGGACGCCGTCGGACACGTTCAACACCTGTTTGCCGGCGCGGGTCTGGGCCAGCACCTCGTCCTCGGCCACCACGAAACCGTCGCCGGCGCTGGATGCGACCAGAAGTTTCCGCCCCGGCTGATGGATCAGGATATCGACGATCTGCGCATCGTTCGGCAGATCGACCATCAGGCGCAACGGCTCGCCCATGCCGCGCCCGCCCGGCAGGCTGGCGGCTTGCAGCGTGTAGAACCGGCCGGTCGAGGCGAACACCAGCAGACGGTCGGTGGTTTCGGCGTGGAAGGCGAACCTTGGCCCATCGCCATCCTTGAACTTGATCTCGCGCGTCAGGTCGATATGGCCGGACATGGCGCGGACCCAGCCCATCTGGGAACAGATCACGGTGATCGGTTCACGGTCGATCATCGCCTCGATCGGCACATCGGTCACTTCGCCGGCGGTCGCAAAGCCGGTGCGCCGCGCGCCGCCCGGCGCGGTCTTGCCAAACTGCTTGCGGATGTCGCCCAGTTCCCTGGTGATGGTTTTCCATTGCAGCGTCGGGCTTTCCAGCAGATCGGCCAGCCCGGCGCGTTCGGCCATCAGCGCGTCACGTTCGGTGGTCAGCTCGATTTCTTCCAGTCGCCGCAGCGATCGCAGGCGCATGTTCAGGATCGCTTCGGCCTGCACATCGGACAGTTGACCCTCGCCATCCGCGGGCAAGGGCGAGACATAATCGCGTTCGGACGCGGCGCGCGGGCGTTTCACGCGCCAATCCTCGGCCATCAGCGCCGGTTTCGGTGCGTCGTCGTAACGGATGATGTCGATCACGCGATCAAGGTGCAGATAGGCGATCAACAGGCCTTCCAGCACTTCCAGCCGGTGGTCGATCTTTTCCAGCCGGTGCTGGCTGCGGCGCAGCAGCACGGCGCGGCGGTGGTCCAGAAAAGCGCGCAGCACCTCTTTCAACGAACAGACCTTGGGCGTCAGCCCGTCGATCAGCACGTTCATGTTCAGCGAAAACCGGATCTCCAGATCGGAATTGCGAAACAGCATCCCCATCAGCATTTCGGGGTCCACGGTGCGGGCGCGGGGTTCCAGCACGATGCGGATATCCTCGGCGCTCTCGTCGCGGACATCGGCCAAAGCGGGCACCTTCTTGGTCTCGATCACCTCGGCCAGCCGTTCGATCAGCCGCGATTTCTGCACCTGATAGGGGATTTCGGTGACCACGATCTGCCATTGGCCGCGCCCCAGATCCTCAACCGACCAGCGCGCGCGCAGCCGGAACGATCCGCGCCCGGTGCGATAGGTTTCCGCGATGGATGCGGGCGGTTCGACCAGCAGGCCACCAGTGGGAAAATCCGGCCCCGGCACATGCGCCAGCAACGCATCATCCGGCGCATCGGGCGTCTTGATCAGCATGAGGCAGGCGCCGATCAACTCGTCCAGATTATGCGGAGGGATGTTGGTGGCCATGCCGACGGCAATGCCCGACGACCCGTTCGCCAGCAGGTTCGGAAATGCGGCGGGCAGCACGATGGGTTCGGTCAGCGTGCCATCGTAGTTGGGGCGGAAATCCACCGCGTTTTCATCAAGCCCCGCCAGCAGCGCCTCGGCAGCGGCGGTCAGGCGGGCTTCGGTGTAACGGCTGGCCGCCGGATTATCGCCGTCGATGTTGCCGAAATTGCCCTGCCCATCGACCAGCGGGTAGCGGACGTTGAAATCCTGCGCCAAGCGCGCCATCGCGTCGTAAATCGCCACGTCGCCATGCGGGTGGTAGTTGCCCATCACGTCGCCACTGATCTTGGCGGATTTGCGAAAGCCCCCGGTCGGCGACAGCCGCAGTTCGCGCATCGCATACAGGATGCGGCGATGCACCGGTTTCAGCCCGTCGCGGGCATCGGGCAGCGCGCGGTGCATGATAGTGGACAGGGCATAGGTCAGATACCGTTCGCCGATCGCGCGGCGCAGCGGTTCGGAAACCAGCCCCGAACCTTCGGAGGGCACCAGTGGGTCGTTATCGTCCAGTGTATCGGTCATGCCCTGCGTGATAGAGGCAGTCACCCGCACCGGCAAGCACCGGCAAGCACTGGCAAGCACTGGCAAGCACCGCCACCCGCCCGGTTGCGTTGCGATATTTCAGTGACAGGGGGAAAATCAGGGAATCTGGTCTGTGACCAACGGGTCCGAATCGGATATATTTGTAAAGTTGTTTGTGTGTTCGCTTGGTGATGGGGGTTGCCTGCGATGAAATCCTATGTTGCCGTGACTTTCACGTTTTTGGCTATTGCATTCTATCAGCTGTCGGGCGGGGCGGATTACGCGCCGCGCGCGGGATCATTGCAGGTCGAATTGCCCAAGCTGCGCGCCGAACAGGCTGTCCGAATGGCCGAAATGCCCCGCGCCCAGCTGCCGAAGCCGGCATCGGCGAGATCAGCCGCGACGCCCGCCATGGTCACCCGCGCAACGATGGCCGTTCCCGCAGGAACCGCGGTTGCAACGACGGTCACCCCAAAGGCGCTGGCGCCGGTGATACCGCCCGTGCTGCCGGCGGTCGCGGTTGCAACCGGTCCCGCAGAGGACGCGGCGCCGACCGATTCCCAACAACAGCGGCTGGAAGGCTATTCGCTGGCACGGTTGTCGCCCGCCGCGGTAGACGGAATTGCACAGGAACTTCAGGCAGGCGATGCACCGGCGCAAACGGCAGGCGTGGCCGCCGATGTTCCCCGCGACATCCGGCGCGTGGAGAAATCGCGTGTCAACCTGCGCATGGGACCGGGCACCCAATACGACGTGGTGATGAAACTGGACGCCGGCGCACAGGTCGATGTTCTGGAAACCACCGGCGATGGCTGGGTCAAGCTGCGGGTGCTGGACACAGGCCGCATCGGCTGGATGGCCGAAACCCTGATCACGGCGGCGAACTGATTGCTTCCCGCCCGCAAGACGCGCACAAGACGGGCGATGAAACGCACGATCCTGATCACCGGATGTTCGTCCGGCATCGGCCTTGACGCCGCGCAGGGGCTGCGCGACTCGGGCTGGCGAGTGTTTGCATCCTGCCGCCAGCAGGATGACTGCGACCGCATGCGCGCCATGGGGTTCGACAGCCCCCGGCTGGACTATGCCGACCCGGACAGCCTTCGCGACGGGTTGGCCGAAGTGCTGGAAGCGACGGGCGGCACGCTGGACGCGCTGTTCAACAATGGCGCGCATGGGTTGCCCGGCGCGGTCGAGGATTTGCCGCGCGACGCACTGCGCGCGATCTTCGAGGTCAACCTGTTTGGCGTGCATGACCTGACCCGCCGCGTCATTCCGGTGATGCGGGCGCAGGGCCATGGGCGGATCGTGAACTGTTCCTCCGTGCTGGGCATGGTCACCTACCCATGGCGCGGCGCCTATGTGGCGACGAAATTCGCGCTTGAAGGGTTGACCGACACGCTGCGGGTGGAAATGCGCGGCACCGGCATTCATGTGATCCTGATCGAACCCGGGCCGATTACCAGCCAGATCCGGGTGAAATCCATCCCGCATTTCGAACGCTGGATCGACTGGCAGGCCAGCCCGCGCCGCAAGCAATACGAGGCGAAGTTTCTGAAGCGGCTGTATGACAGCAATGGTCCGGACAAGTTCGAACTGCCGCCATCGGCGGTGACCGAGAAACTGCGCCGCGCGATCGAAAGCCCGCGTCCCGCCGCGCGCTATTACGTGACCACGCCCACCTATATCGTCGGTTTCCTGAAGCGCGTGTTGCCGACGCGCTGGCAGGACATCATCCTGTCGGGCGGCTGACCTGAAAGCGGCTGACCCGAAAAAGCGGTTCGCTTTTCCGGCCGTCCCGCTTACATCTGCCCAACCGTTGCCCGAAAGGACCCAAGGATGGCCCAAGACCCGCTTTTCATCGTCGTGCTGCTGGCCTGTGCGGCCGTGCTGGTCATCTTGATGACCGGGATCGGCGGGTTCGCCAAAGGCGGCGAGTTCAACAAGAAATATGCCAACAAGATCATGCAGTTGCGGATCGTTGCCCAATTCGTGGCGATCTGCCTGATCCTGCTGTTCGTCTGGCTGAGGAGCGAAGGCTGATATGGTTGTCCTGAACAGGATCTACACCCGCACCGGCGATGATGGCGACACGTCGCTGGGCAATGGCGCGCGGGTGGCGAAACATTCGCTGCGCGTGACCGCCTATGGCACGGTCGATGAAACCAACGCGACCTTGGGTCTGGCGCGGTTGCACGCGGCAGATGCGCAGGATGGCGATCTGGATGCCGCCTTGGCCCGCATCCAGAATGACCTGTTCGATCTGGGCGCCGACCTGTGCCGCCCCGAAATGGACAAGGACAAGACTGCCGAATATCCGCCGTTGCGCATGGCGCAGACCCAGGTGGACCGGCTGGAGGCGGAAATCGACGCGATGAACGCGCATCTGCAACCCTTGCGCAGTTTCATCCTGCCGGGCGGATCGGCGCTGTCGGCGTATCTGCACCTTTGCCGCACCGTCAGCCGCCGCGCCGAACGCCTGACCGTGGAATTGGCCACGATGGAGGAAGTGAATCCGGCAGCGGTGAAATACCTGAACCGGCTGTCGGACTGGTTCTTCGTCGCCGCACGGGTCGCCAATGACAATGGCCGCGCCGATGTGCTGTGGGTTCCGGGGGCAAACCGCTGAAGGCGGCGGGGCGTCCGGTGGACGGCCCGGCCCCCGGGAAGGGCGAGCGGCTTAAGGTCTGCGCCCATGCAGACCGGTGCAAACCATTACCGCGTCAGGATTGCAGCACCTTGTCGCAGCGCCCAATCCGCCAGCAGCGTATCGCGCAACACCCAACGCCCGCGCGTGTCCTTTTCCAGCAACTCGCGCCGGTCCAGCGCCTGCACCGCCGCATTCAGCGCGGATTTCGACGGGCGCGGCAGGCCCCAATCGGCATGTCGGTCCATCGCGGCCTGTCCCGTGCTGCCCTTGTCGCCCTCGGCCAACAGCAACAGCATCGCGCGCTGCGACACCGAAAGATCGGCGATCAGCCGGTCATAGCCGTTCTCTTCGGCCAGTTCGGCCTCGATCGCCAGCCGGGCCTCATGGGGGCGCAGTGACGGATACAACATCAACTTCGCCACCCAGCGGTTGAACCACATCGGCGAGCGGTCGTAATGGTCAAACACCGCCAGAGCGTCAGCGCGGGTGACATGCACCAGCCCGACATCCTGCAGGCGGCGGAATTGCCGGTCCACGAAATCCGGCCCCAGCGGGGCCAGCGTGACCTTGCTGGCGAACCGGAAGAACGGTGCATCCTTGGCCGAAAACAGCGCATTCAGCCCGTCCTGCGACGACCCGGTAAAGATCGCGCGCAGTCCCTGCGGATGGCGCGACAGGATCGCGCGCAACTGGGCGATGAAATCGGCCCCACCGGGGGCCTTGGCGACCCGCTGGAATTCATCCAGCAACACCAGCGTGGGCCGCGCTGGATTGGCCAGCCGGTCCAACACCTGCGCAAGCCGGTCGGCGGCCGTCGCATCGGGGGCGGCGGACGGCGCCATTTCGAGGGTGCCGCCGGACCCGAGGATTTTCAATTCCGCCTTGCGGAACCTTTCCAACTGGCGCGCCAGATAACCCTTGGTCTGGGCCGCTTCCACCTCGGCCAGCAGCAGATCGGTTGGATTGCTGTCAGTCCCGCGCCAGAAATCGCAGTAGATCACCTTGTGCCCACGTTCGACAGCCATCGGGGCCAGATCCAGCAGCAAAAACCACGTCTTGCCGATCCGGCGCGGCCCGAACAGGCGCAACGCCTGCACCGGACCGCCCGTCAAAGCATCCAGCATGCGCCGCGCCTCGGCGGCGCGGGGATAGTGCCAGTCCATCAGGGGGCGGTCTGTTCCGGTCTGCATGGTCGCAGACTAGCACAGACCGGGACGATCAATCCAGCAGCCGGCGGGCAATCACCTGCGCCTGGATTTCCGCCGCACCTTCAAAGATGTTCAGGATGCGTGCGTCGCACAGGATGCGGCTGATCTTGTATTCCAGCGCGAAACCGTTGCCGCCGTGGATTTGCAGCGCATTGTCCGCCGCCGACCACGCCACGCGCGCGCCCAGCAGCTTTGCCATGCCCGCCTCCAGATCGCAGCGGCGTTCATGGTCCTTTTCCCACGCGCTGAAATAGGTCAGCTGGCGGGCGATCATGATTTCCACCGCCATCATCGCCAGTTTCGACGCGACGCGCGGGAATTCGATCAGGGCGCGACCGAACTGCTTGCGGTCCTTGGCGTATTGCAGGCCAAGGTCCAACGCGGATTGCGCGACGCCCACGGCGCGTGCGGCTGTCTGGATGCGGGCGGATTCAAAGGTCTGCATCAGCTGCTTGAAGCCCTGCCCCTCGACGCCCCCCAGCAGGTTGTCGCCCTTGACGCGGAAATCGTCGAAATTGACGGTGTATTCCTTCATGCCGCGATACCCCAGCACCTCGATCTCGCCGCCCGACAGGCCCTGATCGACAAAAGGCGCCTCATCGGTGCCCGGGGTCTTTTCGGCCAGGAACATCGACAGGCCGCGATAGTCCGACGTGCCTTCGACGGTGCGCGCCAGCACGGTCATCACATGGGTGCGCGCGGCGTGGGTGATCCAGGTCTTGTTGCCGTTCACCACCCAATCATCACCTTCACGCCGCGCGCGGGTGCGTAGCGACCCCAGATCGGACCCGGTGTTGGGTTCGGTGAACACGGCGGTGGGCAGGATTTCCCCGGAGGCCAGTTTCGGCAGCCAGTGTTCCTTTTGCGCGTCCGTCCCGCCGCACAGGATCAATTCGGCGGCAATCTCGGTCCGGGTGCCCAGCGACCCCACGCCGATATAGCCGCGCGACAGTTCTTCCGACACCACCACCATCGACGCCTTGGACAGGCCCAGCCCGCCGAACGCCTCGGGGATGGTCAGGCCGAACACGCCCATTTCGGCCAGTTCATCAATCACCGACATCGGGATCAATTCGTCCTTCAGGTGCCAGTCGTGGGCAAAGGGTTCCACCTTTTCCACGGCATAGCGGCGGAACTGTTCGCGGATCATTTCCAGTTCCTCGTCCAGACCCGACGCGCCCACGGTGATATCCGCGTTGCGTTCCAGCATCAGCGCGACCAGCCGCAGGCGGGCCGCCTGCGTGTTGCCCGCGTCGATCAGGGCGGTAATCTCGGGCATGTCCAGCAGGGCGATATCTTCAGCCGTCAGACCCAGATCGCGCAGGCGCACCACCTCGGACTGGTTCATCGGGATGCCGGATTTGATCTGGTCCAGATACTCGCCGAACCCGATCTGCAACAGCAGGGCCTCGACCTCGCCGAACTTGTCCTGTTCGGACAGGCGCACGGCCCAACCACGCATCTGGCGCAGCGATTCGACGTAAGTGGCGAGCCACGCCAGCCCATGCGTCGCGCCCTGATGCGCATCCATCAGGCGGCCCGAAACCTTGCCGCCGTCGCTGACCATCGCGCGTACCCGCGCCCGCGCCGTGTCGAAAACCACGGTCACGGCGGGCAACGCGGCCTCGGTCAGGGCCATCAGGCCGGCGATGCTGGCGGCGCCTGCCGCGATGTCCTGCGATCCATCATGTGCCATGGCATGTCATCCTTCGTTTTGCTGGCTTCGTAGCTTTCGCATCGTGTTTCAGGCGTCGAGGTGCTGGCGCCCGTCCTAATTCTTTCGCAGTTGCAGCGCAACAAAAATACCCGTTCCGGCGGTCGAGAGTTGCGAAAGTTGCGCATGAAAATAGCGTCTTGCCCGCTGGCGGCCAGTGCGCGACCTGTTACAAACAGCCGCATGGATACGCTTTTTCCCACGCTGACCCCCGCACTGCTGGCTCTGTCGGTGGCGATCACCTTTTTGGCCGGTTGGGTCAAGGGGATGGTCGGTTTCGCGATGCCGATGATCATGATTTCGCTGATGTCAAGCGTAATGGACCCGGAGCTGGCGCTGGCGGGGCTGATCCTGCCGACGTTGGTGACGAACGGGATGCAGGCCCTGCGGCAGGGCAGCGTGGCGGCGCTGGCGTCGGTCTGGCGGTTCCGGGTGTTTCTGGGCGTGGGGTTGGTGGCGCTGTTGATATCGGCGCAGCTGGTGCGCGTTTTGCCGCAGTCCACGCTGTTGCTGATGATCGGTGTGCCTGTTGCGATTTTCGCGGCGTTGCAACTGGTTGGCTGGGTGCTGCGCCTGCCGGACACCGGGCGCGGCCCGGTCGAGGCGGGGCTTGGCGCCATAGCCGGGTTCATGGGCGGGTTTTCCGGCGTCTGGGGGCCGCCGACGGTGCTGTATCTGGCCGCGATGGACACCCCAAAGGCCGAATCGATGCGCATTCAGGGCGTGATTTATGGGGCAGGCGCCGTGGTGCTGGCGGGGGCACATCTGGTGTCGGGTGTGCTGCGTCCAGAGACGCTGCCTTTTTCCGTGGCGATGATTTTCCCTGCCCTGCTGGGCATGGTAGTGGGCACGCTGGTGCACGACCGGATCGACCAGATGGCGTTTCGCAAAGCCACGCTGGCCGTTCTGTTGCTGACCTCGCTGAACCTGATCCGCCTCGCCGTGGTGTGACCGGCGCGGCCGGGATCAGCTGGCCTTGCGGTCGGGTACCGTCAGGCTGTCGATGAACGACCGGATTTGCGCACGCACCCGCAGATCGCCGATGCGCGACACCATGGCGGCGATTCGCGCACTGTCTTCATCAACGGCGTCCGCAGACGTGCCATCGTCCAAGCCATCAAAGAAATAGGACGGGTCCACCCCAAGAATACGGGACATTTCAAACAGCTTTGACGCCGACACGCGATTGCGGCCAAGTTCGTATTTCTGCACTTGCTGGAACGAAATCCCCAAGCCCTCGGCAACCTCGGTCTGGGTCTTGCCGCGCAGCAGGCGCAGTTCCTTCAATTTCTTGCCCACATGGGCATCAACTGGATGTGACAATTTTTTTCTCCCGGCTGGTTCAACCATTGGGAGCATGGCGAATCCTCAGAAACGATCAATTCGTTACGGATTTCCCATTTGGGTTAGGAAATTAACCTCCAATGGTGCGCAGACTGACCATCACCAGCCTCACAACCCGAGATTAGCAAACCTGTATGGTTGATTCATTTACCATTGATGAGTTATACATTTACCAGTCAGTGAGTGGCATTGGATGCGGGACGAAAATCAGATCACCTCGACCAGCCAAACGGATGGCAAACCCGATCACACGGGGATCGGGCTTGAGCAGCCAAACGCGGTGTTTTCGGGTCTGACGGAAATGATGCGGTCCTTCGTCGTTTTGGCGGATTGTCTGAACCTGACCCATGCGGTGGACCGTTTGCAGACCACGCGCCAGACCGTGCGCCGCCACATCAAACTGCTGGAAACCGC
Organism: Rhodobacterales bacterium; assembly: GCA_041741655.1. Lineage (GTDB taxonomy): Bacteria > Pseudomonadota > Alphaproteobacteria > Rhodobacterales > Rhodobacteraceae > UBA9554. The sequence continues at coordinate 5,175 of JBGSJU010000220.1, read as the reverse complement.
GCGCGGTGCGCCGTTGTTCGAGGTGCGGGACCGGCAATATTCCCTGACCGAAGCCGGACGTCAGGCCCTGCCCGAGGCTGAATATATTCTAGGCCGGTCACAGGCATGGTATCGCGGCCAGATCGGGCGCATCGCCGGGCTGGATGCGATTCACCGCGATGCGCCGCATCCCTATTTCCTGCAACAACATTCGCTTGCGGCCTTGTGGCGGGAAAATGCTTCGCTGCTGCAACGCGGCCTGATTGCATGGGCCGAAGCGAAGGGTGATCTGGAACATGCGTCGCTGGTGTCGGTGCGCCGCTACATGACGGTGTTCCGGCGCTACCGCAGCGAATGGATCTGTTTCGAGGTGGGACCGGAATCGTCCTTCGCGCGCTGGTATGGCCAAGCCTGGGAACGCAGTTCGGTCGGCCGTCCGCTGGGCGAGATGCCGGGCGGGCGCACGTTCAGCCGGGTTGCCAACCGCCCCTACGACGAAATCGAAGCGACCCATGGGGTGCGCTACGATCACATCCACACCATGGCGCGGCACGGCGAAACCGGACTGCCGTCGCCGATCAGCTTCAAACGGCTTTTGCTGGGCTGTCGCCTGGCCGATGGCAGCTTTGCCCTCGGCAATCTGGTGCAGCGCAGCCACGATCTGCAGATCGACGGGCTCGACCCTGCCATCGTGACGTCCATGCCGCGCGATCAGGTGGAGGACCTGCCGATGGCGTAACCAAAATTTCCCGTTTCTCCCGACCGACACACTCATGACGCGAGACTTTGGGACAAGAATTGTTCATCCTGTGGAAACATCAATTCCACAGGAGGGAAAAGTATGTCGATTCAAAACCTCTATGACGGCGCTCTGCATCTGTGCCGTGCCCTGCGCGTTTTCGAGGATGTGCAGATGCACATCGAAGTCAGCGATGACATGGCTGCCTACGCGCGGTTGATCGCCACCGAACGTCCGGAACAGCCACTGGGCGCGCCTTTCGATCCGGCGTTGCAGGATCTTGATGGCGGCAAGGCCTATTTCATCAGCGGCCGGAACCCGCAGGGCGAACTGGTCCACACGCAGGCCTTGCGCCTGCTGGATCTTGGCGACGGCAGCGTCGCCGACTACCTGCGCCGCAATTTTCACGATTTCCCGCCCCCCGGTGTACCGATCGATCTGGCCAATTCGGCCTATAACGCCGGACCCGGCGCGCGCCGCATGAAGGGCCGGGTGGTCTATCACGGCGAAATCTGGATCAAGGACAACCCCGCCTGGCGCGGGCGCGGCGTGATCGACCACCTGTCCCGCTTTGCGTTGCTGACGGCGTCGATGCATTGGCAACCGGACTATGTGTTCGGGTTCATTGCCCGGGGCAAGGCACGCAAGGGTCTGACGGAACGGTTGTGCTACATGCATTATGATCCCTATGCTCTGGCCTGGTCGCTGGAAGGGCGCAATCAGCCGATCACCGGCAACCTTGCCTGGATGGCAAATGATGACATCCGCTACATGATGGACGTGCCGCTGGATGAAGTGTCCGCCGCCTGAACAGAAAACGCCCCGGTCGGGCGACCGGGGCGTTCTGTTCCGAGCACGGCGATTATCGGGCCCGTCTGTCAGCCGATGGCGACGGCCTTGACGTCTTCATCGACGAAGGAAACGTATTTCTCGAAATTCTTCGAGAACATGCCTACCAGCTTGGCCGCCTGGCGGTCATAGGCCGCCGGATCGGTCCAGGTGCCGCGCGGATCCATCAGCGCGTTGTCAACGCCGGGCACCGACACCGGCACTTCGAAGCCGAAATTCGGGTCCTTGCGGAACACCGCGTCATTCAGCGACCCGTCCAGTGCTGCGGTCAGCAGCGCGCGGGTGGCTTTGATCGGCATCCTGCGGCCAATGCCATAGGCGCCGCCGGTCCAGCCGGTGTTGACCAGCCAGCAGGTGGCGCCATAGCGGGCAATCTTGGCCTGCAGCAGCTTGCCATAGACTTCGGGACGGCGCGGCATGAAGGGCGCACCGAAACAGGTGGAAAACGTCGGTTCTGGTTCCACCACGCCGCGTTCCGTGCCCGGCGTCTTCGACGTGAAGCCCGACAGGAAGTGATACATCGCCTGCGCCGGCGTCAGCCGCGAAATCGGCGGCAGAACGCCATAGGCGTCGCAGGTCAACAGGATCACGTTCTTCGGATGCCCGCCCAGCGACGTGTCCGAGGCGTTGGAAATCGCCTCCATCGGATAGGCACAGCGCATGTTTTCGGTCAGGCGCGCATCCTTGAAATCCAGCGCAAAGGTTTCGGGATCGTAGATCATGTTTTCGATCACCGTGCCGAACCGGGTGGTGGTCGCATAGATCTCGGGTTCCGCCTCGGCGGACAGGTTGATCGTCTTGGCATAGCAGCCGCCTTCGAAGTTGAAGGTGCCGCGATCCGACCAGCCATGTTCGTCATCCCCGATCAGGATGCGCGACGGATCGGCTGACAGCGTGGTCTTGCCGGTGCCCGACAGGCCAAAGAACACCGCCGCATCGACCGGATTGCCGATGGCATGGTTGGCCGAGCAATGCATCGGCATGACGCCTTTTTCCGGCAGCAGGTAGTTCAGCAGGGTGAACACGGATTTCTTGTTCTCGCCCGCGTATTCCGTGCCGCCGATCAGGATCAGCTTGGCATCGAAATTCATCGCGATGACGGTTTCGGTGCGGCAGTTGTGCCGCGCGGGGTCCGCCTTGAAGCCGGGGCAATTGATGACCGTGTAGTCGGCGACGAAGCTGTCCAGCGCGGCGCGGTCGGGGCGGCGCAGCAGATGCCGGATGAACAGCCCGTGCCACGCCAGTTCGGTCACCATCCGGATATTCACCGACAGTTGCGGGTCGGCGCCGGCGATCAAGTCCTGCACGAACATGTCGCGCCCCTGCATGTAGGCCAGCATGTCGGCGTGCAGCGCCGCGAACCCTTCGGGCGACATGGCGGCATTGTTGTCCCACCAGACCGTGTCGGCCGTGCTGGCGGTTTTCACCACATGCTTGTCCTTGGGCGAACGGCCGGTGAACTTTCCAGTGGTGACAAGGAAGGTGCCGCCCTGGCCCAGATGGCCTTCGCCGCGGGTCAGCGCAGCCTCCATCAGCGCCGGTTCCAGCAGGTTGTAATGCACCTGCCCCAGCCCGCCAATGCCCTGATCTTCAAGCCGGAAATTGGGGTTCACCCGTCCAGTTGTCATGTGCGATGCTCCTTGTCGCGCTGCGTCGCCGGCGGCTTGCGAACCGTGCGGTGGCGTATTGTAACCGGTCCTTCTGATGACGGAGCCGTTGGTCGGGTCATAGCATGGCGTTTCATCGAAGGAACAGACGGGTTTTCAGTCGTTAGCGCCATCAGCCACAGGTTAGCGCAACCAGAGCGGAAAACCCCGCTACTTGTGTCAGATGCGAAACGACAGGTGAGACAATTTAGCCATGCGTTCAGCTTTTGCGGATGAAATGTGGCAGGTGAACAGGGTGATTCGCACTTTGGGATTGATTGGAAAGCCCGAAAAAGCGATGGTGGTCGAAAAAATACCAGGCAACGAGCAGAACAAGGAATAATAGCAATGTCGAGGATCGCCCTTGTGGACGATGATCGCAACATTCTGACCTCCGTCGCCATGACGCTGGAGGCTGAAGGTTTCGAAGTCGATACGTATAACGATGGCCAGACCGCACTGGATGCGTTCAACCGCAAACTGCCGGACATGGCCGTTCTGGATATCAAGATGCCCCGGATGGACGGCATGGACCTGTTGCAGCGTCTGCGGCAGAAAACCGCGATGCCGATCATTTTCCTGACCTCGAAGGATGACGAGATCGACGAGGTTCTGGGCCTGCGGATGGGCGCGGATGACTATGTCAAGAAGCCGTTCAGCCAGCGTCTGCTGGTGGAACGCATCCGCGCGCTGTTGCGCCGGCAGGATGCGGTGGCGGGCGAGTTCATTCCGGAAACCGAAGAAACCAAGGTGATCGAACGCGGCCACCTGCGGATGGACCCGCTGCGGCACGCGGTGGCGTGGAAAGGCCGGGACGTGTCGCTGACGGTGACGGAATTCCTGCTGCTGCAGGCGCTGGCACAGCGGCCCGGTTTCGTGAAATCGCGCGATCAGCTGATGGATGTGGCCTATGATGATCAGGTCTATGTCGATGACCGCACCATCGACAGCCACATCAAGCGGCTGCGCAAGAAGATGCGGTCGGTCGATGACGATTTCTCGGCGATCGAGACGCTTTATGGCATCGGTTACAGATACAACGAAGAGTGATGGCCCTCGCCGAGCGGATCAGCCTGCGTGACAAGATACCCCAGCGCGACGGCGACGTCGTGCTGGGCGATGATTTCGTGGTACCCGACACCATCGTCGGTCAGGAATTGCGCGATCGGCGGCAGAAACGCCGGTCCACCTTCTTTCGCCGCTCGCCGCTGACGCGCAAGATCATCACCTTCAACCTGATCGCGCTGAACATCCTTGTCGCCGGGGTGCTGTTTCTGAATTCGTCGCGCGACGGCTATGCGGTGCAACGCATCAACGGCATGGTCAGCGAAGCCGAACTGATCGCCGATGTGCTGGAAGCGCAGTTGCCGCTGCGCGCCACGGCGCGGCCGGACCTGAAGGCGGCGCTGGATGTGCCGACCACGCTGGCCGGTCTTGACCTGCGCGCCGGGGTCGAGGTGTTCGTGTTCGACCCGGCCGAAACCCTGATCAGCGCCAGCCGCGGCAGCGGCATCAGCCGCGCCGGCGACGCGTTCGACCCGGCCAATGGGCCGCGCACGGTGATCATCGATTTCCTTGGCCTGATCTGGTCAGGTCTGGCGAAAGTGTTTTCCGATACCACCGCCACCGACGAACCCATGGCCCCCGAGGACAAGGCGCGCAGCCTTGTCCCGGCCGCCATGAGTGGCGCGACCCAGTTGAAAAGCTTTTCCGGGACCGACGGCGTGACGGTGCACACGGTGGCCACCCCAGTGATGCAGGGCGGCCGCGCCATCGGTGTGGTGGCGGTGTCCTCGGCCACCGGGGAAATCGACCGCGCCGTCCGCATGGAGCGCGAACGCGTGTTGCAGATGTTCCTGATCGCCACGCTGGTGTCGATCGGCCTCAGCCTTGTTCTGGCCTCGACGATCGCCAACCCGATTTCCGATCTGGCCGAGGCCGCCGAACTGGGCGGACGGGATG
>JBGSJU010000219.1:0-2635 GCA_041741655.1 Rhodobacterales bacterium | reverse complement strand
TGGCGATATCAAGCTTGCCGAAAGCCGTGCTGCCTGTGGCCGCCGACGCGCTGCCCCTACCGCAATCCCCGGTCTGGGTCACGTTGTCGCCCGGGCCGGACGGGGTCTGGCAGGCCAGCGGCCTTTCGGCGACCGACCCCGACGGCCTGGCCATTCAGGGCCTGTTTCTGGGCGATTATGGCGACAGCCTCGCGGTGGATTTCGACATCGCGCGCTATTACGCGCCGCGTGACCGCGCGCTGGCACTGGAAGATGCGATGCGGCAAGGCACGGTCGGGGTCATCCTGACGCTGGCCCCTGATGGGCGCGCGACGCTGCGCGGCGTGGTGGTGGACGGGGTTCGGCATCTGGATGCGCTGTTCTAGCCGCCACGCCGCTTTGACACTTGGTGCCGCCCCTGCCACAGTTCCGCGAAAAGGAGAACCGCGATGGCGATTGGCAAGACGATCCGCACCTATTTCAATGGCCGCTGGCATGACGGCGACATTGCCGTGATGCGCGCCGCCGATCATGGCGCGTGGCTGGGGTCAACGGTGTTTGACGGGGCGCGCTATGCGCACGGCCTGACGCCGGACCTTGACCGGCATTGCGCGCGGGTGAATGCCTCGGCCAAGGCGCTGATGCTGACGCCGACGGTTGATGCGGGAGAGATGGTCGAGATCGTCAAGGCGGGGCTGAAGGGTTTCGCGCCCGACACCGCCGTCTATATCCGGCCGATGTATTGGGGCATCGACGGCGATGCCAGCACGATCGGACCCGCCGCCGAGGCAACCGGGTTCTGCATCTGTCTGGAAGCGATCCCGATGCCACCCGAAGGTGCCACCACCACCCTGACCCGCACCCGGTTCCGCCGCCCGGTGCTGGAAGATGCGGTGGTGAACGCCAAGGCCGGCTGCCTTTACCCCAACAATGCCCGCATGCTGGCCGAGGCCCGATCCAAGGGCTTCGGCAACGCGCTGGCGGCCGACGCGTTGGGCAATGTGGCCGAAAGCGCCACCGCGAACGTGTTCATCGTGAAGGACGGCGTGGCGATGACCCCGGTGCCGAACGGCACCTTTCTGGCCGGGATCACGCGGGCGCGCCACATCATGAACCTGCGCGCCGCGGGGGTCAGCGTGGTGGAAACCGTGCTGACCTTCGCCGATGTCGCCGCCGCCGACGAGGTGTTCCTGACCGGCAACATGTGCAAGGTGACACCGGTGGTGGCCTTTGACGATGTGACCTATCAGGCCGGGCCGATCGCGCAAAAGGCCCGCGCGCTATATTGGGACTGGGCGGCCAGCGCCTGATCCACCGGCGGACCATGGCGTCCGCACGCCAGCCTTGCCGTGGTGGCGCGCCTGCGTCATGATCCCTGCCGACAAGGGAGCCGATGATGCGCAAGTTCATGGTGGTGCTGGATGACAGCCGCGAATGCCTGAACGCGATGCGCTTTGCGGCGATGCGCGCGGCGCGCACCGGGGGTGGCGTGGTGATCCTGTCGGTGATCTCGCCCGAGGATTTCACCACATGGATCGGCGTCGGCGACATCATGCGCCAAGAGGCTCGCGACCGCATCCATGCCCATTTCGAGGTGTTCGCGAAATGGATGCGCGACAAGCAGGGCGTGGACCCGGAACTGGCGATCCGCGAGGGCGAACCCGTGGCGCAAATTCTGGCCCATATCGCGGAAAACCCCGATATCGGCGTCTTGGTGCTGGGTGCGGCAACGGACAAGAAGGGGCCCGGCCCCTTGGTCACCGCCCTGTCGCGCGCGGCGGGCGCGCTGCCGGTGCCGATGACCATCGTGCCGGGCGACATGTCCAAGGAACGGCTGGAAGCGATCACATAAGCGATCTGGAACCATTCCAAACCTTGACCTTGGACCGGCGCGGGCGCATATCTTGTTCCTGACAGAAAAGCTAGGACGCCCCGATGTTCATCCAGACCGAATCCACGCCCAACCCGGCGACGCTGAAATTCCTGCCCGGACAGGCGGTGCTGGACATGGGCACGGCCGATTTTCCGGCGCCAGTCGGCGCGGATGTCTCGCCGCTGGCCGCGCGCATCTTTGCGGTGCCGGGTGTTGCGGCGGTGTTTCTGGGCAATGATTTCGTCACCGTGACCAAGGACGCGGCCACGCAATGGGATCACGTCAAGCCCGCGATCCTGGGCGCGATCATGGAACATTTCCAATCCGGCCAGCCGGCCATGGCGGGCGATGCCGATACGTCTGGCCACGTGGCCCATTCCGGCGAGGATGCCGGAATCGTCAACCAGATCAAGCAGTTGCTGGATACCCGCGTGCGCCCCGCCGTGGCGCAAGATGGCGGCGACATCACGTTCCACGGCTTTGACCGCGGCGTGGTCTATCTGCATATGAAGGGCGCCTGTGCGGGCTGTCCGTCCTCGACCCTGACGCTGAAGATGGGGATCGAGAACCTGCTGCGCCACTACATCCCCGAGGTGACCGAGGTGCGGCCCGTTGCCGTCTGAACGGTTGCCGTCTGAACCGCTGGTTCTGGCATTCGACACATCGGCGGCGCATTGCGCCGCCGCTTTGCTGTCGGGCGACCGGGTGCTGGCGGCCCGCACTGAGCCGATGACGCGTGGACAGGCGGAACGGTTGATGCCGCTGCTGGCGGAAGTGCTGGCC
>JBGSJU010000218.1:0-3339 GCA_041741655.1 Rhodobacterales bacterium | reverse complement strand
GCGGAGGGCCGGACGGCCGCGGCCCCGGACCTGATCCGGGGTCGAGGAAAGTCCGGACTCCACAGGGCAACGGTGCCGGGTAACGCCCGGGCGGGGTAACCCGACGGAGAGCGCCACAGAGATCGAACCGCCCGCCGTCCGCGACGGGCAAGGGTGAAAAGGTGGGGTAAGAGCCCACCGGGCCGCCGGCAACGGGGGCCGCATGGCAAGCCCCACCGGGAGCAATGCCGAATAGGGATCGTGCGCTGGTCTGATCCGCAAGGATATCGCGGCAGGGCCGCCTTGGCCCGAGCGATCCGGGTTGGCAGCTTGAGGCCCGCGGCAACGCGGCGCCCAGAGGAATGGTCGTCGAACCGGAGCAATCCGGGGAACAGAATCCGGCTTACAGGCTCTCCGCGCGTCTTGATGCCCCGCTCTATGCCCTGCGTCGCTGGGGGCGCTGCCCCCCGCGGCCTGCGGCCTCGTCCCCCGGGATATTTGTGAACCGAAGAAGCCGGGGCACCGCACCTTGGTTTTTCGTTGGTCCGCAGGTCTTCTCTGGTTCGCAAATATCCCCGCCGGAGGCAATCCGAGCCAGCCGGCGTCAGCCGGTGGCGAGATGAAAATGCGCGGCGCAGCCGCACCGCTGGATCACGCGGGAACAACGCCGCGCGTCGGGAATGGCAAAGCGGCGCCGCACGCCCGCACGCTAGCTGACCGGGCACGGGCAGGGAACGCGGCAATGCGATACGGGACGGGTGTGGCGCTGGTGGTGGCGGCGGGGCTGTTATGGTCGTCGCAAGGCCTGATCTTTCGCCAGATCGACACCGCCGGGCCTTGGGCGATCCTGTTCTGGCGGTCGCTGGGGCTTGTTCCGGTGATGATCCTGGCCCTGGCCGTGATGGCGCTGCGCGATCCGGCGGCGTTCCGCCAACGCCGCGCGGCGGTGCTGCGTCCGGGCCTTATCGGGTGGCTCGGCGCCATCGGACTGGTGGGCGCATTTGCCGGGGCGATCTATGCGATCCAGATCACGACCATCGCCAACGCCGTGTTTCTGTTTTCCGCCACGCCGTTTCTGGCCGCGCTGATCGGATGGGCCATGCTGGGGGAACGCGTCACCGCGGCCACCTGGACGGCCATTGCGCTCGCTTTGGTTGGCATCTTCGTGATGGTGCGCGGCGGTCCGGCGGACGCAACGGGCGGGGCGATGGCTGGCAATGTCGCGGCTCTGGTGTCGGCGCTGGGATTTGCCGTGTTCACCGTGTCGTTGCGCGCGCGGGGGCTGAGCGATCCCTTGCCGATGGTGGCCCTGGGTGGGGCCCTCGCGGTGCTGGTGGCCGCGCTGGTCGCCTGGCACTTGGGTGAACCGTTGCGCGTGCCATGGGCGGATCGAAGCTGGGCATTCGGGATGGGCGCGGTCACGCTGGCGGGGGGCATGATCCTGTATTCCCGGGGCAGCCGGGTGGTGCCGGCCGCGCAGATGGCGCTGTTGGCAAACATCGAGGTGTTGCTGGGCCCGTTGCTGGTCTGGCTGGTGCTGGGCGAAACGGCGGGACGGCATGTGTTTCTGGGTGGCGCGATTTTGCTTGTCGCGGTCACGCTGAACGCGGTTGCGGGCGCGCGCCGGTCCCGTGGGGTGATGGATGGGCCCCCGCGGCTGGCCTGACCCCGTCAGGAAGCAGACCCTCGCAGGCCAAAATGCCCGGGCGCAAACTGTCGCGTGACTGTCACGCAGCGTCGTATAAATTGCGCCACGACTAACCAGGAGGGATGGGTCATGAGTTTTGTTCGCGCGCTGGCGACGCTGGCCATTGGATTTGCGGCCGCAAAGGGCATGCAGAAGGTCAAGGAAATGGGGGGCACCGATGCGCTGCGCGAAAAGATGCGCAACGCCGGTCAACCGGGCGGCATGGCCGACGAGATCGGCGAAATGGCGCAGAAGATCGGATTGCCGGTGCAGACCGAACAGATCCGCGGCATGTTCGACCGCTTTGGCAAGACAGCCGCCGGGGCCAGCGAAACCGCCGAGGCCGGTCTGGGCCAGATGGTGGGCATGGCCAAGGCGGGCGCGGGCGCGCTGGGCGGCATGATCGGCGCCATGACGGCGGGCAGCCCGATGGGCGAGATCAGCGAAGAGGCCGCGCGCCTGATGATCCGCGCGATGATCCAGGCCGCCAAGGCCGATGGCGACATCGACCCGGCCGAACGCAAGGCGATCCTGGATCAGATGGGCGGCTCGTCGGACGAGGAGGTCGCCTTTGTTCAGGCGGAACTGTCGGCCCCGGTGGATCCGGTTGCGTTGGCGGCGGATACGGCCGTGTCGATGCGGGCCCAGGTTTATTCTGCGGCCCTGATGGCGATTTCCGTCGATACAGCGGCCGAACGCGCCTATCTTCGCCATCTGGCGTCGGCACTGATGCTGGATGCCGGCAAGGTGGCGGCGATCCACACCGGCATGGGCAAGCCTGCGGTCTGATCGCCGCCACGCCGCGTCCCCGCGGGGACGCGGTGCCTTGGCCGATGGCACCGGAACCTTTGCTCTTTGTCCGTTGACTCTGGGCGCTGCGCGGGTAAAAAGCGGGCTTCAACCGATGACCGACGGGCGCGCCCTGCGCCCCGCGCAGGAGAACTATCATGGCGAAGCCGACGACCATCAAGATCCGTCTGAATTCGACCGCGGGCACGGGCCATTTCTATGTGACCAAGAAAAACGCCCGTACGATGACCGAAAAGATGACGATCCGCAAATTCGACCCTGTCATGCGAAAGCACGTCGAATACAAGGAAGGCAAGATCAAGTAACGCTTGATCGACGCCGACCGATGCAGGGCCACGCCGCACGCGTGGCCTTTTGCGTCTGTGCCCTGTCGCAAATGACTTGCAGGAGCGTCCATGCCGCGCGAAGGCCATTACATCAACCGCACCAACTGGCTGCGCGCCGCTGTTCTGGGCGCAAATGACGGGATCGTGTCGACCGCGTCGCTGCTGGTCGGCGTTGCGGCCGCCGGCATGGTGCGCGATGGCGTGATCCTTGCCGGGGTAGCGGGGTTGACGGCGGGCGCCTTGTCGATGGCGGCGGGGGAATTCGTGTCGGTGTCGGCGCAGTCGGATGTCGAGGCGGCGGATCTGGAACGCGAGCGCGTCGCGCTGGTCGAAGACCCGGATTACGAACTGGAGGAACTGACCGCCGGGTTGGCGGCGCGTGGGGTGGAAAACGGTCTGGCACGCGAAGTGGCCTTGCAGATGACCGACCACGACGCGCTGGGTGCCCATGCGCGCGAGGAACTGGGGCTGTTCGGCCTGCAGGGCAATGCCAATCCGTTGCAGGCGGCGGGGGCTTCGGCGCTGGCCTTTGCCTTG
>JBGSJU010000217.1:0-2223 GCA_041741655.1 Rhodobacterales bacterium | reverse complement strand
GTTGCCGCAGATCGCCCGCCCCGCCCGGTTCACGCCCGCCGGGGTCGCGCCGCCGGCGCAAGGCCAGCCACAGCGGCACGACGATATGGTTCGACACCATGGTGGACAAGGCAATCGATGCGACAATCACCATCGACGTGGCCGAGGAAAACCCGCCGATGAACGACAGCATCGCCAGCCCCGCCTGCCCCTGCGCCAAGGGCAGGGTCAGCACGAACAGATCGGGGTTCGATCCCGCCGGCATCAGGTCCAGCCCCATCACCGCGATCGGCACCACGAACAGGCTCATCGCCATCACATAGGCCGGAAACGCCCATGACGCGGCGCGGAGGTGGCGCTCATCTTCGTTTTCAACCACCAGCACCTGAAACATCCGCGGCAGGGTCAGGAACGCCGCCGCCGACAGAAAGGTCAGCGCGACCCAGCGGCTGCCATCGGGTTCGAACGCGCCAATGGCGGACGCGTCGATGCGCGCCAGAATCTGAGGCACGCCGCCTGCCAACCCCCAGACCACGAAGATACCCACCGCCACCAGCGCGGCCAGTTTCACCACCGCCTCCAGCGCGATGGCGATGACAACGCCGGGATGGCGTTCGTTGACATCCAGATTGCGCGTGCCGAACAGGATGGTGAACAGCGCCAGCCCCACCGCCACCCAGAACGCCGTGGAATTGCGGTCGCCAAATGGTGGGGCCAAGGTTTCGACGCCGGCAAAGGCGGCAAAGGAGAGCGTAACCGATTGCAATTGCAGCGCGATGTAGGGCGTCGATCCCAGAATCGCCAACAGGGTCACAAACACGGCCAGCCCGGAGGATTTGCCATAGCGCGACGAGATCAGGTCGGCGACCGAGGTGATGCGCTGTGTCCGGCCGATGCGGACCAGTTTGCGCAAGCCCCACCACCAGCCCACCATCACCAGCGTCGGCCCCAGATAGATCGTCAGAAACTCCAGCCCCGACCGCGCCGCATAGCCGACGGCGCCATAGAATGTCCAAGCTGTGCAATAGATCGACAGCGACAAGGTGTAGATCGCCGGTGATGACAGCCAGCCGCCACGCCCCTGCCGGGCCGCGCGTTCGGCCAGAAACGCCACCCCGAACAGCAACGCGACATAAGCGAGGCAGACGGCGACCAGAATGTTGCTTGTGGCCATCTACCCCTCCCGCGGCGGGCGCGTGGCCTGGGGTTGATCAGGCGACAGCGCTTCAGGATCGGGCGCTGGCACAGCATAGCCGGTGTCGTCGGGGTCTGCCACCGGGTCATCTTGCCCGGGAACCGGGTCCAGCGCGCGGGCCAGTGCCGCCGCCGCTGCCACCAGTCCGACCCAGACGCCAAAGATATACAGCAAGGCCCGCGAGGTCTGCGCCGGAACCCCGTCCGCCGCGAACAGCAACGGCAGGGCCCATAAAGCCAGCCCCAGCAGCGGCAGCATATGCGCCGCATCCCGCAACCGCCGCTGGCGATAGCTGCGGCGTTCCAGAAAGATCGGCGGCCGCGGGCGGCGCATCAGCCTGCCATCAGATCGCGCAGCGCTTCCAGCACTGCGGCGTTGGAAAACGGCTTGGTCATGAACCGCGAGACCCCCATGCGTTCGGCCATGTCGCGGTCCCGCGCCTGACCGCGCGCGGTCAACATCAGGACCGGCAAGGCCAGCGTCGCCGGATCGGCCCGCAAATCCGCCAAAATGTCCATGCCGGACCGGCCCGGCAACGATACGTCAAGGATCAGCAAGTCAGGCGTCAGCCGGCGGATGGTTTCCAAGGCTTCGGTCCCCGTGGCATGAGAGGCTACCCGCCAGCCGTCGCGCATCAGGATGAAACTGATCGCCTCGACGATATTGGGTTCGTCCTCGATGATCAGGACTGTTTTGCCCATCGGGTCGCTCCCCTTACCCGGGCCATGCAGGTGGCCAATTCCTGTTATCGGCACAAATTGCCGGTCTGTCAAAAGACCTGTTGCAGGGCGGCCCCGTCTGGCCCGATCCGGCACCGGTTCAAGGGACGTTAGGCTTCAGGTCCGCCGTCGTGCGGGACAAGGATCGAAGGTTCGCGCCGCCCCGGACAGGGGTCGCGCGGACAGATCCGGCAGGTGACGCCCACGGCCTGCGGGGTGCCGGCCTGCGATCTTTCAGCCTGTGCGGGCGTCGGCATGGGGGTCAGGAACATATGGGCCTCGATCAACGGCATGTCCGGCACCGGGCCACCGTCAACGGCAACCGGCAGC
>JBGSJU010000216.1:0-9675 GCA_041741655.1 Rhodobacterales bacterium | reverse complement strand
GCGCGCGGTGACATGCTGGAACATGCGCATGTGTTCGGCAATTACTACGGCTCGCCGCGCGCGCCGGTCGAAGCCGCCATCGCACAAGGCCGCGACGTGCTGTTCGACATCGACTGGCAGGGCGCGCAGCAGATCCGCAATTCCGTGTTGGGGCGGTTCACGCTGTCGATCTTCATCCTGCCGCCATCCATCGCCGAACTGCGCCGCCGCCTGATCGCGCGCGGGCAGGACGCGCCCGAGGTGATCGCGCGCCGGATGGAAAAAAGCTGGGACGAGATCAGCCATTGGGACGGCTATGATTTCGTGCTGGTGAACGACGATCTGGACCAGACCTTTGCCCGCCTGACCACCATTGTGCAGGCCACGCGCCTGAAGCGCGAACAGCAGCCGGGACTGGTCGATCACGTCCGCGCGCTGCAATCGCAATTCGAGGAGTTGATCTGATGCTTTACGCGCTTGACGGGATCGCGCCGACCGTGCCGGACGATGGCGATTACTGGGTGGCCGCCGATGCCCATGTGATCGGCAACGTGGTCCTGCACCGCGGCGCGTCGGTCTGGTTCGGCTGCACGCTGCGCGGTGATAATGAACGCATCACGGTAGGACTCGGTAGCAACGTGCAGGAAAACGTGGTGATGCACACCGACATGGGGTTTCCGGTCACCATCGGCGCGGGCTGCACCATCGGGCACAAGGCGATGCTGCATGGCTGCACCATCGGTGACAACAGCCTGATCGGCATGGGGGCCACGGTGCTGAATGGCGCCCGGATCGGGCGCGACTGCCTGATCGGCGCGGGCGCGCTGGTGACCGAAGGCAAGGTGATCCCCGACGGCAGTCTGGTGATGGGCGCGCCCGGCAAGGTCGTACGCACCCTCGATGCGGCTGCCATCGACCGCCTGCGGTGGTCGGCCCTGCACTATCAGGACAATATGCGCCGCTTTCGCGCCGGTCTGGTCGCGCTGTAATCGCAGGACGATCTTGCGGACGGGCCTGTTGGTCCTTCAGGCCGTGCGGATCAGCAATTCCGGCGGCACATCACGTTCGACAACTGGCCCGGGGAACAGCACGCCCGCTTCGTAGGGGTGGTGGCCGCCGCAGTCCGGGCGGCCCGTTTCCATCACCAGCCGCAGTCCCGGACATTCGCGCAGGATTTCCCGGCGGATGATTCCCGGCCTTGGCAACGGCACCGACCGGGTGCGCAAGGTGCCGCCATAGCTGGCCTGCGCCAGAATGCGCGCGATATCCACCGCGTCATATTCGGCGCAGAACAGCCAGCACGCCACCTCGTTCGGCTGGACGCGCTGCACGAATTCAGCTGAAAAAAGGCGATAATCCAATTCGGAACGTCCGCCGTCCCAGACCGGGGCCGTTTCGGTCACGATAATGATCGCCCCTCCGGAAGGGGCGAAGAACTGTTGCGTCATGGTGCGTCTTCCTTTGGCAGAAGGAATTCAGGATCGGCACGAAAAAATGCCGCGCACTACGATCATAGGTAGAAAACGCAGCCGTTGTCACCGTGACAATTACATCTCATAGCAAATTTGACGATCCAGTGTTGCAGGGTGGAACCGCTCTTTACAGCGGCCCCTGTTGCGTTGCAGCGTCGCGCTGCCTGCGACAGGAGAATGTCATGGATACCCCGGCGACCTTGGATACCTTTGCCACCACGATCGGATCCTATCTCGAAGCCTTGCCTCTGGCCGCGCTGGTGGTGGACGAGGACGAGCGGATCGTGATGGCCAACCCGGTCGCCTCGGCGCTGTTCGGCGCCATTCTGGCGGGGCGGCCTTTGGTGACCGTGCTGCGGCAACCGCCGGTGGCCGAAGCGATCCTTGCGGCGCGGACGACGGGCGACCGGCAGATGGCGCGCGTGCTGCATCAGGACGGACCCCGCGACACCATCCTGATGCTGAACGTCGCGCAGGTGCCGTTGCCGCCGCGCTTTGGCCGCGGTTTCCTGTTGTGTTTCGACGATCTGACCGAACGCGAGGCTGCCGCGCAGATGCGGCGCGATTTCGTGGCCAATGTCAGCCATGAATTGCGCACGCCGCTGACCGCGTTGCTGGGGTTCATCGAAACATTGCAAGGCCCCGCGCGCAGCGATCCGGCGGCGCAGGCGCGGTTTCTGGGCATCATGGCGTCCGAAGCCGGGCGGATGAACCGGTTGGTGCAGGACCTGTTGTCGCTTAGCCAGGTCGAGGCGCAGGAACGTATCCGCCCGGTCGGCGAGGTGGACCTGTGCGGCCTGATCGCGTCAACCCTGCGCGGGCTGACGCCGCTGGCCGAAAGCGTGCGCGTCACGCTGGGGCATGACGGGCTGGATAACCCTTGCGTCATTCCGGGCGACGCCGACCAGATCCGGCAGGTGCTGACCAACCTGATCGAGAACGGCATCAAATACGGCGGCGTCGATGGCCGCGTGACGGTCAGCCTGGCCCGCAAGGAACGCGACGCGACGCTGCGGGGGCCGGCGGTGCGGATCGACGTGCGCGACAGCGGGCCGGGGATCGAGGAAATCCACATCCCGCGCCTGACCGAACGATTCTACCGAATCGACAATCATCGCTCGCGCGCGATGGGGGGCACGGGGCTGGGTCTGGCCATCGTGAAACACATCGTCAACCGGCACCGCGGGCGGTTGCGGATCGAAAGCGTGGCGGGGCAGGGCAGCACATTTTCGGTCATCCTGCCGGCCTGACGCGTCGTTTACAACGGTGCGGCGACGGGCACACGACGGTTGCGCGAATATCCACGCGCGGCGCCAGTTGTCATAAAACAGTTACGCTTACGTCACAAAACTTTGGTGTCCCGCACCTAATTCCAATTCGGAGTTCGCGCCGTCTTGGGCGCGTTCCGACACCTGAAACAAGGAGTTTCCCATGTCCTTCGCAAAACTGACCGTCTCGGCCCTGGCCATTGCCGCCGCTGCGACCGCTGCCGATGCCCGTGACAACCTGCAGATCACCGGTTCCTCGACCGTGCTGCCCTATTCCACCATCGTCGCCGAAGCCTTTGGCGAAAACTTCGGCTTCAAGACCCCCGTCGTCGAAGGCGGCGGTTCGGGTGCTGGCCGCAAGAAGCTGTGTGAAGGCGTTGGCGCCAACACCGTGGACATCGCCAACTCGTCCTCGCGCATTTCCAAGTCGGACATCGAACTGTGCGCCAAGAACGGCGTGAACGAGATCCTGGAAGTCCGTTTCGGCTATGACGGCATCGTCTTTGCCTCGGACATCAAGGGCCCGGAATTCGCCTTCACCGCCGCTGACTGGTACAACGCTCTGGCTGCCAACGTGGCCAAGGATGGCAAGATCGTCGCCAACTCGAACAAGACCTGGGCCGACGTGAACCCCGCCATGCCGGCTCAGCCCGTCCTGGCCTTCATTCCCGGCACCAAGCACGGTACCCGTGAAGTGTTCGACATCAAGGTGATCGAAGAAGGCTGCAAGGACACCGGCGCGTATGACCTGTTCGTGGCCGCCTCGACCGGCGCTGACGAAAAGGCCAAGAAAGCCGACGCCGCCAAGCAGTGCCTGGCGCTGCGCACCGACGGTGTCTCGGTTGACATCGACGGCGACTACACCGAAACGCTGGCCCGCATCGACGCGAACAAGAACGCCATCGGCGTGTTCGGCCTGTCGTTCTATCAGAACAACACCAACAAGCTGCGCGTCGCCACCATGGAAGGCGTTGTGCCGACCGTCGAGGCGATCGCCAAGGGTGACTACCCGGTGTCGCGTCCGCTGTACTTCTACGTCAAGAAGGCTCACATCGGCGTTATCCCCGGCCTGAAGGAATACGTCCAGTTCTTCGTGTCGGACGATATCGCTGGCCCGAATGGCCCGCTGGCCGCCTATGGTCTGGTGTCGGACCCCGAACTGGCCGCAACCCAGGCGATGGTCGAAGCCGAGACCCCGATGGCGCCGCTGAACTGATCAGATTGATCTCCGGAGGGCGCCAGACGGCGCCCTCCATCCCTTTGCTTACCCATACTTCCTCTAACGAACATTGGATTTCCCATGAACGTCGGCATCCTGACCCTGATCGTTCTTGCCCTCGCTATCGTCGGCTATTTTGTCGGTCGCAGGCGATCTTTGCAGGGTGTAAATGGTGACCCGCGCAAATTGCATTCTCTTCCGGTTTACTACGGCCAGACGGTGGCGCTGTTCACGTTCGTCCCGGCCATCTTTGTCATGACAGTCTGGCTGGTCATACAGCCGTTGGTGATCAATGCCCGCATCGTCGGGCAACTGGGCCCGGCAGTTGCCGCTGACCGCTCTGCCGCCACACTGGCGATGGATGACGTCTCGCGTATCGCCAACGGTCTGGATGTCCTGCAGGCCCGCAGTGGCCTGACCAACGACCAGATCGAGGAAATGCGCGACGATCTTTCGGATGTTCGTGGCCGCATGGCCGCGGTGGGCGTGGCGCTCGGCGCCGAGGTCAACCCCGTCAATTTTGAAATGGCAAAGGATTTCCGTGCGATGAAGCGCACGGGTGCGCTGATGATGACGGTTCTGGTTCTGGCCACCGCGGTGGCCGGGTTCGTCTATGCCTTGACGCGGATATCACCTGAATTCCGCGCCCGCAATGTGTCGGAAACCTTCGTGCGCTGGCTGTTCATCGCGGCCGCCGGGGTCGCTATTCTGACCACGGTGGGCATCGTGATGTCGCTGGTCACCGAAACCGGGCGGTTCTTCTCGCTCTATCCGGCGAAAGATTTCTTCTTCGGCCTGACGTGGAACCCGCAGTTCCGCGGTGGATCGGACCTGGGCCTGATTCCGTTGCTCTGGGGCACGCTCTACATCACCTTTGTCTCCATGATCGTGGCCGTGCCGATCGGCATCTTCGCTGCGATCTACACCGCCGAATATGCCTCGCCGCGCGTGCGTTCGGTGGTCAAGCCACTGATCGAGGTGATTGCCGGCATCCCGACCGTGGTTTTCGGCCTGTTCGCCCTCGTCACCGTCGGCCCGTTCCTGCGCGATTACTTTGCGATCCCGCTGGGGCTTGGCAATTCTGGGTCGTCCGTGATGACCGCCGGTCTGGTGATCGGCATCCTGAACATCCCGTTCATCTCGTCGCTGGCCGATGACATCATCAATGCCGTGCCGCAATCCATGCGCGATGGGTCCTATGGCCTGGGCGCGACCAAATCCGAAACCATCCGCAAGGTGGTGCTGCCTGCGGCGCTGCCCGGCATCGTCGGGGCCATCCTGCTGGCCGCCAGCCGCGCCATCGGCGAGACGATGATCGTGACGATGGGGGCAGGGGCCGCTGCCAAACTGGGCCTGAACCCGTTTGAAGCAATGACCACCATCACCGTGAAGATTGTCAGCCAGTTGACTGGGGATCTGACCTTCGACTCGCCGGAAACGCTGGTCGCCTTTGCCCTTGGCAGCACGCTGTTCGTGATCACGCTGGGTCTGAACGTCTTCGCGCTCTGGATCGTGCGCAAATACCGGGAGCAATACGAATGACCGACATCTCCTCGACCCCCGCGGCGGTGCCGTCGAAGTCCAACGGCGTTTCCGGTTCTCTGTTGACCGAAAGCCCGCTGATGAAGTCGCGCAATTCGGCCGAAGTTCGGTTTCGCGCCTTTGGTATCGCGGCGATCGTCGTGGCCTTGCTGACGCTGGCGATCATGCTCTTCACCATCGTGCGTGACGGATCGTCCGCCTTCTTTCAGGCGACGCTCAGCTATCCGGTTCTTGTGGATGGCGCGGTGGTGGACAAGGCCGGCAATGGCGATCCGGCGGAAATGGCCAAGGTCACGACTGTCGGCTATGCACGGCTGCTGGGCGACTCGCTGGTCAGGCATCTGGCGGAAAAAGGCATTACCGTCGAAGGCATGATGGACAAGGAAATCACCGACATGATTTCAAAAGACGCGCCGGCGCGCCTGCGCAACCGGGTTTTGGCGGATCCGTCTTTGGTGGGCCAGACGATCGCTGTGGATGCCTTTGTCGGTGGTCGCATCGACGGCTACATGAAAGGCCGCGTCGACCGCGACATCGCCGGACGCGATTCCAACGTGACGGTCACGCAACTGGACATGGCCGACAAGATGATCGAGGCGGGCATCTTGCGGTCCAAATTCAACTGGAGCTTTATTACTGGCTCTGACGCATCCGACCTCCGGCCCGAAGCCGCAGGCATGGGCATCGCCTTCATCGGCACGGTCTACATGATGTTTCTGGTGTTGATCTTCTGCCTGCCCATCGGCGTCGCCGCGTCGATTTATCTGGAAGAATTCGCCGTCAAGAACTGGTTTACCGATTTGATCGAGGTGAACATTTCCAATCTGGCGGCGGTTCCTTCCATCGTGTTCGGGATCCTTGGCCTTGCGATCTTCATCAACTTCGCCGGCTTGCCGTCCTCGGCGCCGCTGGTGGGCGCGCTGGTGATCACGCTGATGACGCTGCCCACCATAATCATCGCCACCCGGTCGGCGATCCGCGCCGTCCCGCCGTCGATCCGCGAGGCGGCACTGGGGGTGGGCGCGTCCAAGATGCAGACGGTGTTCCACCACGTGCTGCCCTTGGCCATGCCCGGCATCCTGACCGGCACCATCCTTGGTCTGGCATCTGCTGCCGGCGAAACCGGTCCGCTTCTGCTGATCGGCATGGTGGCCTTCGTGACCAACTATCCCGCTGGTCCGTTTGACGGCGGGTTCCTTGACCCGGCCAGCGCCTTGCCGGTGCAGGTCTATTCCTGGGCCTCGCGGGCGGACCCGGCGTTCATCGAACGGTCGTCGGGCGCGATCATCGTCCTGTTGCTCTTTCTTGTCATCATGAACGTGTCGGCCATCCTGCTGCGCCGCCGCTTTGAACGCCGCTGGTAAGCGGAAAGGAAACCGAGAATGTATGATACGCCCAATTCGACGGACGCATCCGTGACCCAGACCGATATCAAGATTCTGGCGCGCGGCGTGCAGGTGCATTATGGCGAAAAGCACGCGCTGAAGGACGTCGATGTCGATATCCTCGACAAGACCGTGACCGCCTTTATCGGTCCCTCGGGTTGTGGCAAATCCACCTTCCTGCGCTGCCTGAACCGGATGAACGATACCGTGGCCAGCGCCCGCGTATCCGGCCAGATCCTGCTGGACGGCGAGGATATCTATGACAAGCGGGTGGACCCGGTGCAGTTGCGCGCCAAGGTCGGCATGGTGTTCCAGAAGCCGAACCCGTTCCCGAAGTCGATCTATGACAACGTGGCCTATGGTCCGCGCATCCATGGCCTGACGAAATCGAAATCCGAACTGGACAATATCGTCGAGACCAGCCTGAAAAAGGCCGCGCTGTGGAACGAGGTCAAGGACCGCCTGCAGGAAACCGGCACCGGCCTGTCGGGTGGCCAGCAGCAGCGCCTGTGCATCGCGCGCGCCGTGGCGACCGCCCCCGAAGTGCTGCTGATGGACGAACCCTGTTCGGCGCTTGACCCCATTGCCACCGCGCAGGTCGAGGAACTGATCGACGAATTGCGCAGCTCGTTCTCGGTGGTCATCGTGACCCACTCGATGCAACAGGCCGCCCGCGTCAGCCAGAAAACCGCCTTCTTCCACCTCGGCAATCTGGTCGAATACGACGACACCCAGACGATCTTTACCAACCCCAAGGATCCGCGGACCGAAAGCTATATTACTGGCCGGATCGGCTGAGGAGCCCCGAACATGACGCAAGAACACATCCAGTCGGTCTTTGACCGAGATCTGGAAGCCATTCAGGCGCACATCATCCGCATGGGCGGCTTGGTCGAAGAAGCCATTCTGGACGCGGCCAAGTCGTTGGAAGACCGCGACATGGAATTGGCGACGCGGGTGCGCGACAACGACACCGCCATCGACGGGCTGGAAGAACTGGTCAACGACGAATGCGCCCGCCTGATCGCGCTGCGCGCGCCCACGGCCGTGGACCTGCGGCTGGCGCTGACGGTGATGAAGGTGGCCAGCAATCTGGAACGGATCGGTGACTACGCCAAGAACATGGCGAAACGCACCGGTGTCCTGATCCAGATGACGCCGGTCAACGGCGCCCATGCCGCGCTGCGCCGCATGGCCCGCGAAGTGCAGGGCCTGCTGAAGGACGCGCTGGACGCGTTCATCCAGCGTGACGCCGAACTGGCCCGCGACGTGATCCGCCGCGACCGTGACATCGACCAGATGTATAACGCCTTGTTCCGCGAATTCCTGACCTTCATGATGGAAGACCCGCGCAACATCACGCCTTGCATGCATCTGCATTTCATCGCCAAGAATACCGAACGCATGGGCGACCATGTGACGTCCATCGCCGAACAGGTGGTGTATCTGGTGACCGGCGAGCGCCCGGATGACAATCGCCCGAAGGGTGACACAACGTCGACCCTGGGCTACTATCCAGAGGATTGATCCATGGCCGGGCAAGTACCCCGCGTCCTCATCATCGAGGACGAACCCGCGCAGCGGGAAGTGTTGGCCTACAACCTCGAAGCCGAAGGGTTTCAGGTATCACAGGCCGGCGATGGCGAAGAAGGCCTGTTGCTGGTCGAGGAAGATAACCCCGACCTGATCCTCTTGGACTGGATGCTGCCCGGCTTGTCGGGAATCGAGGTGTGCCGCCGCCTGAAATCGAAATCCGAAACCCGTGGCCTGCCGGTTGTGATGCTGTCGGCCCGCTCCGAAGAGGTTGACCGGGTGCGCGGCCTTGAAACCGGGGCCGATGATTACATGGTCAAACCTTATTCGCTGGCCGAGCTGATGGCCCGCGTGCGCGCGCATCTGCGCCGGTCGCGGCCCGCATCGGTAGGGGAACGGCTGGAATGGACGGATATCGTGCTGGACAGCGAAACCCACCGCGTGACGCGCGGCGGGCAGGAATTGAAACTGGGCCCGACCGAGTTTCGCCTGCTGACCACCTTCATGGAACGGCCCGGCCGGGTCTGGAGCCGCGAGCAATTGCTGGACCGCGTCTGGGGCCGCGACATCTATGTCGATACCCGGACGGTCGATGTGCATGTCGGAAGGCTGCGCAAGGCGCTGACCAAACATGGCCACGAAGACCCGGTTCGCACCGTGCGCGGCGCGGGTTACGCGTTGGGGTGATGTGATCGGTTACCGGGGCAGGGCGCTTTCGCCCTCAGCCTCGGTGGCCAGCCAATCGCGGAACCGGCGCAGCGCGGGTTGGCTGTCGCGACCTTCGGGCCAGACCAGCCAATAGGCCCCGATGGCGGGCGTGGCGCCGCCCCATGCGGGTACCAGCGCGCCTTGCGACAGTGGCGCCTCGGCCAGATAATCCGGCAATAACGCAACGCCCAACCCATGAATGGCGGCCTGCGTGATCGTGGCGAACTGGTCATGCACCATGCCGCGCGGCACCGGTGCGCGCACGCCCCAATGCGCCAGCCAATGCGCCCAGGCTTGTGGCTGCAGCTTGATCCACTGCAGTCGGTCTAGCATCCGGCTGGCCACCTCTTCGTGCAGCCAGGGCGATGTCAAAGGTGCGATGCGTTGCCAGCGGGCAACGGCCACGGGGTCAAGCGTAGGTGGGCGTTCAGTTTTCATTGTTTGCGCCCGAGTATATTGACAGGGTGTTCAAACGCCTGTTGCAAAACCCACTTTCGCACCTCGCCCAGCGCCTAGCCAGCCAGTGCGCGGTTTGCCGAGCCTGGCCGTCAGAGCCGGTTTGCAGTGCC
>JBGSJU010000215.1:0-9435 GCA_041741655.1 Rhodobacterales bacterium | reverse complement strand
GCGCGGCTGCCGCAATAGACGATGCCGGATTGGCCGCGCCGCGCGGCGGCAAAGGCCAGCACCTGCGCGCGCGGGCTGTCTTTCGGCGCAAAGGCCAGATGGATGTTGGGCCGGTCGAACCCGCGCAGGAAACTTTGCGGGGGGATGCCGCCGAACAGTTTCTGGATGATTTCCGCCTGCGTTTCCGCGTCCGCCGTGGCGGTGAAGGCGGCCAGCGGTACGTCAAGGCTGGCGCGCAGATCGCCGATGCGCAGGTAATCGGGGCGGAAATCATGGCCCCATTGGCTGACGCAATGCGCCTCGTCCACCGCGATCAGCGACACATTGGCGCGCCGCAGTATCGCCACCGCGCCCGAGGATGCCAGCCGTTCCGGCGCGATATACAGCAGCTTCAGGGTGCCTGCGTCCAGCGCCTGCCAGACCGCGTCGTTTTCGGCATCGGTATTGCCGGACGTCAGCGCATGCGCCGCCACGCCCGCCGCACGCAACGCCCGCACCTGATCGCGCATCAGCGCAATCAGGGGTGATACCACCAGCGTGACCCCGCCGCGCATCAGCGCAGGCAGTTGGAAACACAGGGATTTGCCGCCACCCGTGGGCATGATTGCCAGCACGTTCTGCCCGCGCGCCACGGCGGCGACGATCTCGGCCTGACCCGGACGAAACGCGTCATAGCCGAAAATCCGGCGCAGCAGATCCTCTGCCGTTTCGTGCTGTGCCAACGCCATATCTGCCATGGCGCCGGTTCTCACATACAACCTCTAGCGGGGCAAGCCCTTGGGAGCGGTGATGTGACGCCACCTGGCCTAGTAGAACGCGCCTACATTGTTGATCAGCACCACACGCAGCGCCGCGACCGCGATAATCACCACCAGCGGCGCCAGATCAAGGCCGCCCATCTGCGGCAACATGCGTCGGATCGGGCCATAGATCGGTTCCAGCAGCCGGTTCAGCCCGTTCCAGATCTGTCCCACCAAAGGCTGGCGGATGTTCAGGACCTGAAAATTGATCAGCCAGCTGAAGATCACATGCGCAAGTATAAGGAACCAGACGATATCAAGGATCAGCATCAGGATCTGGAACAGCGACGTCATGGGGGCACCTTTTGCAGCGGGACGGCGCACAGGTAAGGGGCCACGCGCAAAAGGGCAAGCCTGACGGGCCCCTCACCGGACGCGCCGCCGCAATGACGCGTCGTTGCGCTTGACGCTGCGCTGCGGCATGGCATGACGGGGCAAAGGAGTGTCTCCATGTATCCTTTTCTGCGCCTTGCCGGCGAATTCCTGCGCCATCGCCGCGCGGCGCCGCTTGCGCCACTGGCCACCCATGTCAGCCACCATCGCTGTCTGCCGTGGGATCTGGACATGTGGCTGGAACTGAACAACGGCCGCGCGCTGACGCTGTATGATCTGGGGCGACTGGTACTGGCGAAACGGTTGGGGTTGTTGGCGGCGCTGAAACGCAAGGGCTGGGGCCTGACCATGGCCGGGGCCGTCGTGCGCTATCGCCGCCGCATCCGCCTGTTCGACCAGATCGAGATGCACTCGCGCGCGCTGTGCTGGGATGACCGGTTCATCTATCTGGAACAGGCGATGTGGGTGCGCGGCGAATGTGCCGGCCACATCGTCTATCGCGCCGCCGTGGTGGACAAGGCGGGCATCGTCGCCCCGTCTCGGGTTGTGGCCGAGGTCGCGCCCGACCTGCCCGCGCCGCCGATCCCCGCATGGGTTGCCGCATGGATCACCGCCGAGGCGTTGCGGCCATGGCCACCGATGCAAGAACAGGCATCCCGGTCCGACAAGGCCGCCTGACGCTGATCGGCGTCTTGCCATGGTCGCAACCAACCTGTTCTAGTCCGGGCAAAAATCGGGGGCATGATGGCCATTTCACTGAAGAAACGCATCTGGGGCTGGTATTTCTTCGACTGGGCCAGCCAGCCTGTGCATACCCTGCTGCTGACCTTCGTGTTCGGGCCGTTCTTCGCCGGGGTGGCCGCATCCCATTTCGCCGGACAGGGGCTGGACACGGAAACGGCGGCGGCACGGGCGCAAAGCCTGTGGTCCTTCGGGTTGACGGCGATGGGGCTGATCATCGGCTTCGGCGCGCCGATCTTGGGGGCGATGGCGGATGTGACCGGGCGGCGCATGCCCTGGATCGTCGGATTTTCGGCGATGTATGTGCTGGGGGCGGCGGCGCTGTGGTACACCGACCCGATGGGCACCAACATGTGGGCGATGCTGTTCGCCTTTGCCGTCGCCTTTATCGGGGCGGAATACGCGCTGATATTCACCAATGCGCAATTGCCGGGCCTTGGCACCCCGGATGACATCGGCCGGATTTCCGGGTCCGGCTTCGCCTTTGGCTATGTCGGTGGATTGGTCGCGCTGGCGCTGATGCTGGTGTTCTTCATGGAAATGCCGTCGGGCAAGACGGTGGCGGGGCTGGACCCGGCCTTTGGTCTGGACCCGGCCCTGCGCGAAGGCACGCGGTTTGTCGGGCCATTCACCGCGATCTGGTATGTCCTGTTCATGGTGCCGTATTTCCTGTGGGTGCGCGAAACGCGGACGGTGCACGGCCCGGGCGGATTTGGCGCCGCCATGGCCTCGTTGAAACAGACAGTCATCGGTGCGGTCCGGCGGCCCAGCCTGCTGGCCTATCTGGGATCGTCGATGTTCTACCGCGACGCGCTGAACGGGTTGTATGGCTTTGGCGGGGTCTATGCAAAACTGGTGCTGAACTGGGAATTGACCTCGATCGCGGCCTTCGGCGTAATTTCTGGCGTCGCGGCGGCGGTGTTTTCATGGATCGGCGGCCGTGCGGACCGCAGGTTCGGGCCGAAACCGGTCATCGCCTTTTGCATCATCGTGCTGATAGCGGTGTGCCTGATGATTGTCGGCATGTCGCGCGAGAGCTTGTTCGGGGTGCCATTGCCGGCCGGATCGACCCTGCCCGACATCATCTTCTTCGCCTGCGGCATGTGCATCGGCGGCGCAGGGGGCACATTGCAGTCGGCCAGCCGGTCGCTGATGGTACGCCACACCGAACCGGCCACGGCGACCGAAACCTTTGGTCTATATGGCTTGTCGGGGCGGGCCACCGCCTTTATCGCGCCGGCATCGATCGGGGCGGTCACCGCCCTGACCGGATCGGCGCGGATCGGCGTATCGCCACTGATCGGGCTTTTCCTCCTCGGGCTGGTGCTGCTACTTTGGGTCAGGCCAAAGGGAGATATGACCGCATGGTCCGCACCGCAATCCGTTTCCTGATCCTCGTTCTGATCCTTGTTCTGGCACTGGGTTCAATCACGGACCCGTGGGCCGGTAGCGCCCAGGCCCAGGCCGCCAAACAGCAGTTCGGGGCGGTCAAGGGCCCTGCGGCCTCCGACCCCGCGCCCTTTGGATCCTACGCCAAGGGCTGTATCGCCGGTGCCGTCGCCTTGCCCGAAACCGGGCCGACGTGGCAGGCCATGCGGCTGTCGCGCAACCGCAACTGGGGCCATCCCGACACCATCGATTTCCTGAAGGATCTGTCGGCCTTCGCCGCCCGCCAACCGGGGTGGAAGGGATTGTATGTCGGCGATATCAGCCAGCCGCGCGGCGGGCCGATGCTGACCGGGCACGCCAGTCATCAGATGGGGCTGGACGCGGACATCTGGATGCTGCCGCCCGCGCGGATGGACCTGTCGCGCGCCGCGCGCGAAGAAATCTCGTCGATCTCGCTGCGCCGGGCCGAAGGCGCCTATGTCAACGGCGACTGGACGCGCCAGCATCACCAGATCATCAAGGCCGCCGCCAGCGATCCCCGCGTCGCGCGTATCTTCATCTTTCCGGGTGCGAAGGTGCAGATGTGCAAGGATGAACCGCGCGGCGACCGGGCCTGGCTGCGCAAGGTCCGGCCCTGGTATGGCCACCACTATCATTTCCACGTCCGGCTGAACTGTCCGCGCGGCGCGCGCGGCTGTCAGGCGCAGGATGCCATCCCCGAAGGCGACGGCTGTGCCGATGCACAGGAATGGGTGAACAACATCCTCAATCCGCCCAAACGCGACCCGAACGCCCCCCGCGTCGAACCGAAACCGCAACGCGAACTGACCCTCGCCGACCTGCCCAGACAATGCACCGACATCTTGCGGGCGCGCTGATCGCGCTGGCGGTCACGCTGGGCGGGATCGGCGGCACATTGTGGGGCCGGGCCGCCCAACCGGGGCAGGCCGAACATCTGGGTAGCTATCGCTGGTCGCAACCGGGCGATTGGTTCGGCGGGTTTTCCGGGCTGGATCTGCACGATGATGGTCTGGGTCTGGTTGCCGTCACCGACCGCGCCACACTGGTCACGGCGCGTCTGGTGCGCGATGCCGCAGGCGCCATCACAGCGGTGGATGACCTGTCGGTCACGCATCTGAACGACAGCCGTGGCCGCCCCCTTGTCGCGCCGGACAGGGACGCCGAAGGTCTGGCGATCCTGTCCGGCGGTGGTTTCGCCCTGTCCTTCGAAAACAATTCGCGGGTGATGATCCATGATCGGCCCGATGCACCCGGGGAGTTCGTCCGCAACATCAATGTCATGCGCCCGCTGCAAGCCAATTCGGGTCTGGAGGCGTTGGCCGTTGATCCGATGGGGCGTCTGGTCGCCATCCCGGAACGGTCCGGCACCACGACGCGGCCCTTTGCGGTCTGGCGGTTGGAGGATGGCCGCTGGCGGCAGGCATTCCGGATCGAACGGCAGGGTGGTTTCCTGGTGGTGGGCGCGGATTACGGACCGGATGGGCGGCTGTATGTTCTGGAACGCGAATTCACCGGCTTTGGCTTTGCCAGCCGGTTGCGCCGGTTTCCCCTGCAGCCGGTCTATGACGAACCGGGCGAGGTGCTGTTCACCACCCGCACTGGCACGCATGACAATCTGGAATCGGTGGCGATCTGGCGCGACAGCGTGGGGCGGTTGCGCGCCACCATGGTGTCGGACGACAACTTCCATTTCCTGCAACGCACCGAACTGGTGGACTATCTGCTGCCGGACTGAAGGCTTGCCAAGCGGGCCATCGCAGCGTATCGACCCGCGTGTCCTGCGCAGCGCCTGCCGGGGCCCATGTCGCCGCAACCATGTCAAAACGGGCATCAAATGAAAAATTCCCTGCTGCCGGCCATTCTGGCCATGGCGGCCACCGTGCTGGCCTCCAACATCCTTGTGCAATTCCTGTTCGGCCAATGGCTGACCTATGGTGCCTTCACCTATCCGCTGGCCTTTCTGGTCACCGACCTGACCAACCGCTTTCATGGGCCGGGGGCCGCGCGCCGTGTTGTGCTGGCAGGGTTCGGCGTCGGGCTGGCCTGTTCCGCCATCGGCACGCAGATCATGGGCGAATTCGGCCCGCTGGTGACGCTGCGCGTCGCGCTGGCCTCGGGGTTGGCGTTTCTGGTCGCGCAACTGACCGATGTGGCGGTGTTTCACCGGCTGCGGCACGGCGTCTGGTGGCGCGCGCCGCTGGTGTCCACGCTGATTGCGTCGGTGCTGGATACTGCCTTGTTTTTCAGCATCGCCTTTGCCGCCGCGCTGGCCTGGATCGAACCCGCCAATGATGTGGCCTGGGCCAATGAAATCCTGCCAATTCTGGGTTTTGGCCCTACCGCGCCCCTGTGGGTTTCGCTGGGTCTTGCCGACTGGTTGGTCAAGATGGCCCTTGCAACGCTATCCCTTGTGGCCTTCCGCCTCATTGTGGGGAAATCTTCACAATTCCCCACATGATTTCGGTTTGACTTTTCCACAGCCTGTGGCAGGCTTTGGTTATTCGAACCCAACCAGAAAGGAGGTGCTCCAGTGTCTATCGAGATTTCGGAGAAATGTGCCGGGAAAGTCTGGGAGGCGCGGGACTAAGGCAGCCCTTGGTCATGCAAACCCCGGATTGGTGATGCCCTAACCGGCCACCTCCTATCTCTTGGGCCGTCCTGCGAAAGTGGGGCGGTCTTTCACTTTTTGCTCAGGAAACGTTGTCGCGGGAACAGGGGTCATGCTGGAAATCGCGCCGGGCGTCGTGATCGCCGATTGGGAATTGACCGAAAGCTTCATCCGGTCGAGCGGCCCGGGTGGCCAGAACGTGAACAAGGTGTCCACGGCCGTGGAATTGCGGTTCGAGGCGGAACGGTCGCCGAACCTGTCCGGCCCACAAAAGACGCGGTTGAAACGGCTGGCCGGGCGGCGCTGGACCAACGAAGGCGCCATAGTCCTTCAGGTCGAAGACACCCGCAGCCAGGCCCGCAACCGCGAGATCGCCCGCGACCGCCTGCGCGAATTGATCGCCGCAGCCCTTGTGGTGCCGAAACGCCGCATCGCCACGAAACCCACGCTGGGCAGTCAGAAGCGGCGGCTGAAGGCCAAGGAAACGCGCGGTACGGTCAAGGCGCTGCGCGGCAAGGTCGAGGGTGAACCGGACTAGCGCACGCTGATCGGAAACGCGGTGTAGCCCCGGAACCGCGCCAAGGGCAGCCGCACCCGGTCGCCGGTCTGCCGCAGTGCCGGAAACCGCTGCACGAAGCGCCCGATGGCAATGCGGCCTTCGACGCGGGCAAGGCTCGCGCCCAGACAGACATGGATGCCCGTAATGAACGCGATATGCCGGTTCGGGCTGCGGCGGATATCGAACCGGTCGGGGTCGGGAAACTGTGCCGGATCGCGATTCGCCGCCGCAATCGAGGTGTGGATATAGGTGCCCTTGGGCAGCACGGTGCCGCCGAGGTCGATCGCCTCGCCCGCCAGCCGGTTGCCGATCTGCAATGGGCTGTCATGGCGCAGCGATTCCTCGACCGTGCCGGCGATCAGGCCGGGATCGCCCTGCAACAGCCGTTGCTGGTCGGGGTGATCCAACAGCAGCCCCAGCGTGTTGCCCACCAGTGACGTCGTTGTTTCATGCCCGGCATTCAGCAAAAAGATGCAGTTCTGGATCAGCTCTTCCTGCGTCAGGCGCCGCCCGTCATGTTCGCCATGGATCAGCGCATCCAGCACTTCGCCCGGCCCCGCGCCTTCGGGATGGGCGCGGCGGTGGTTGATCAGATCGTTCAGGATGGCGGCAAATTCGGTGACCGCCGTATTGCCCGCCGCCAGCCGGTCGGGTGGCACCACAGGGTCCAGCGCGCCCAGGATGGCGATGGAATAGCCACGCAGCCGCGCGCGGTAGTCCGCGGGGATGCCCAGCATCAGCGAGATGATCTCGGTCGGCAGTACCTTGGCGAAATCCTCGATCAGATCCAGATCGCCCATGTCCGCGACGCGGTCCAGCAACCGGTCCACGATACCCGCGATCAGCGGTTCGAATTCCGCCAGCCGGCGCGGGGTGAAAGCCCCCGAGATCAGCTTTCGCACCACGGTATGATAGGGCGGGTCGTTGAAGATGAGACTGGTCGTATGGTGCTGCTGCAACGGACACTGGCCGAACCTGCGGCCGAATTCCTCGGTCTTGTCGGACAGCATGTCGCGGCTGGCGTAAACCTTTACCACATCGGCGTAGCGGGTCAGATAGACCGACCCGTCGGCATTGCGGTGCACCGGCGCCTGCGCCCGCAGCGCGTGCAGCGTGGGATGCGGATCGTCGATGAAATCCACCCCGATCCGGTTCAGATCAAACGACGCGATATCCAGTGCCATGGTTGCCCTCCCGCTCCCTGCCGGAAACGATAAGTGTGCATCCCAAAACGCGCAACCGGTTTCCGTGCCAACCAAGCGGAGCGGCTACGCCGCACTTTTTTCTCTCGTCGCGGCTGTGCCGTCTCCTCGGGCGGCCTCCGGCGGGGATATTTTTGAACCAGAGAATGCAGGACCGGCTTTCCCGGCTTCTCTGGTTTCCAAATATCCCGGGGGGAGGCGAAGCCGGGGGGCAGCGCCCCCGACCACATCTGGATCAGCCGAAAACCCGCGTCAGCGCGCCGTCCACCGCCGTCAGGATTTCGTCGATGTCATCCTTGGTGGCGATCAGCGCCGGGCTGAAGCACAGCGTGTTGTTCTTGCCGGGCAGGGACCGGTTGGTGGCGCCGATGATAACGCCTTGCGCCATGCAGTCCTTGACCACGGCCTGCACGCGCGCCTCGTCCATCGGTTCGCGCGTCGCGCGGTCCTTGACCAGTTCGGCGCCAAGGAACAGTCCCTTGCCACGTGCCTGCCCGATCACCGCGTGCCGGTCGGCCATCGCGTGCAGCTGGTCCAGCATGTAGTCCCCGATGCGGTTGGTATTTCCCAACAGATCCTCGTCTTCGATGATGCGCATGTTTTCCAGCGCGGCGGCGGGGCCAGCGGTGCAGCCGCCGAAGGTCGAGATATCGCGGAAATGGTTCAGCGGATCGCTGGCGTCATCCTTGAACATGTCGAACACCGCTTCGGTTGTGGCGAGGCAGGCGATGGCGGCATAGCCCGATGCCACGCCCTTGGCCATGCTGACCATGTCGGGCTGCACGCCGTAATGCTGGTAGCCGAACCAGGTGCCGGTGCGGCCGAGGCCGCACACAACCTCGTCGATATGCAAGAGGATGTCGTATTTGCGGCAGATTTCCTGCACGCGGGGCCAATAGCCGTCGGGGGGCACGATCACGCCGCCGCCGGCGGTCACGGGTTCAAGGCAGAGGCCGCCGATGGTGTCGGGGCCTTCGCGCAGGATCACCTGTTCGATCTGGTCGGCGGCCCATTCGCCGTAGTTTTCGACGGGCGCGCCCTGTTCGCCGGCGCGATATTCCAGACAATGCGGCACGCGCACGAAACCGGGGGCAAACGGCCCATACTGCGCGTTGCGTTCATCCTGCCCGCCTGCCGACAGCGCGCCGATGGTGGTGCCGTGGTAATCGCGGTCGCGATACAGGATCT
This sequence comes from Rhodobacterales bacterium, assembly GCA_041741655.1. Lineage (GTDB taxonomy): Bacteria > Pseudomonadota > Alphaproteobacteria > Rhodobacterales > Rhodobacteraceae > UBA9554. The sequence continues at coordinate 594 of JBGSJU010000215.1, read as the reverse complement.
TGTACTTTTTGCCGCCATAGCGCTTGTGCGCGATCTGGCGGATCATCTTGAAGGCTTTCTCGTTCGCCTCCGAGCCCGAGTTGCAATAGTACAACCGCGACAGGCCCGGCATCTTTTCCAGCAGGCGGTCGGCAAAGATCGCGCCGGGCACGGTGCCCGAGGCGCCGGCGAAATAGCACATCTTGACCAGCGCATCACGCACCGCGTCCGCAATGCTTTCACGCCCATAGCCCACGTTCACCGTCCAGACGCCGCCGGACACGGCGTCGATATGTTCCTTGCCCTTCTGGTCCCAGACCCGCATCCCGCGCCCCTCGACGATGATGCGGGGATCAGAGGTTTCATAGGGCTTGTGCTGGGACAGGTGGTGCCAGACATGGGCGCGGTCGGCGTCCACCACGGCCTGAATGTCGTTGTCGAACTTGCCGTCCATCATGACGTGTCTCCGGATTGCGGGGCGTGTACCGTTTGATCATACAGACGGAACGCGCCGTTTGGGAAGGGCGCGCGCAAAGGGCGCGCAAGGGGGATGGCATGACGGATGACCGCGCACTGCTGGTGGCGATGTTTCAGGCGGCAGTCCGCGCGGCGGAC
>JBGSJU010000214.1:0-6056 GCA_041741655.1 Rhodobacterales bacterium | reverse complement strand
CCGGTTTCTTGGCCGCCACCTCGTCGCCCGCTGCAATGACGTCGAACATGTCGGTCGCCGCGCGGCCCCAGACACAGCGCGCCAAAGCCTCGACATTCGGGCCGCTGGTGGTTGTTGCCACCGCCAGCCGCAGCCCTGCGGCCCGCGCCCGCGCCATCAAGGCCCCGACATCGGGGCGCAATGTCAATCGGCCTTCGGCCAGCATCGCGGTATAGCGGCGGGTCTTGTCGGCATGCAGCGCCGCAATGTCGGGCAGGCTGTCCACGCCGATTTCGGCGCAATAGGCGGTCATGCGTTCCTTGCCGCCGGTGGTTTTCAACAGGCGGGCATAATCGTCGCGGCTCCAGAACCAATTCAGCCGATGCGCGGCGAAGGTGGCGTTGAACGCCGCGCGATGCGCCTCTTCGGTTTCGGCCAGCGTGCCATCCACGTCAAAGATCAAGGCGCGCAAGGTCACTGATGTGGCTCCAGCATGGCCGCGATCAGGCGGGGCAAGGCGCTGAAATCATCAAAGAAGTCAGTGTGATAGATCTGATCGACCGGGCTCTTGCGATAGCCTTCGGTGAACAGAAGGAACGGAACCGCAGCGCGGTTGGCGGTTTCGGCGTCCACCTCGCTGTCGCCCACATAGATCACCGGGCCAGCCCCCAGCGCGGCAAAGGCCGCATGCAAGGGGGCGGGGTCAGGTTTATGCTGCGGCAGGCTGTCCCCGCCCAGTATGACACCGAAATGCCGGGTCAGATCCAGATGATCCAACACGGCACGGGCCGGGCGCACGGGTTTGTTGGTACATATGCCCATCGCATGACCCTGCGCGGCCAGCGTGGCCAGTGCCGACCGGACGCCAGCATAGGGTTCGGTCAGCGTCACCGCCGTGTCATAGGCCGCAACAAAGTCGCCATGCAGCCGCGCCTGTTCACTGTCGGCAATGCCACGCGCGGCGCGCATGCGCTGCACGAACACCGCAGCCCCGTTGCCGATGAAACTGCGCGCGTCGTCCAGCGTGATGGCGCCCGCGTTTTCCCGCGCCAGCAGGCGGTTGGCGATCCCGCAGATGTCGGGCGCGCTGTCGATCAGGGTGCCGTCGAGGTCGAAGACGATGCGGGCCATCAGCCGGTCACCGCCGCCCGGATCGCGCGGATATTCGCGCCATAGGGGGCCGGATTGGCCACCGACCCGCCCTTGAACACCGCAGACCCGGCCACCAGCACATCCGCGCCCGCCCTGACGATGGCTGGCGCCGTGGCGGGCGTCATGCCGCCGTCGATCTCGATCAGAACGGGGCGGTCGCCGATCAGGCGCTTCAACTCCGCCACCTTGGCGGTCATGTCGATATAGGCCTGCCCTCCATAGCCGGGGTTGACCGTCATCACGCAGACCAGATCGACCATGCCCAGAACATCGGCTACGGCGGACGCCGGCGTGCCGGGATTCAGCGCGATGCCGGGCTTGCAGCCTGCCGCGCGGATCGCCTGCAGCGTGCGGTGAATATGCGGTCCGGCTTCGATATGCGCGGTCAGGTAATCGGCACCGGCGTCCGCGAAAGCGTCGATATAGGGGTCCACGGGCGCGATCATCAGATGCACGTCCATCATCGTCTTGATGTGGCGCCGGATCGCTTTGACCAGAGGCGGGCCGAAGGTCAGGTTGGGCACGAAATGCCCGTCCATCACATCGACATGGATCCAGTCGGCACCCTGTGCTTCGACGGCTTCGATTTCCCGCCCGAAATCGGCGAAATCCGCCGACAGGATCGACGGTGCGATGATTACGCTCATGCGTCCACTCCCTTGCCTGACACATCGAGCCCGCCGCTGAACACCCGGCTGGCGCGCACGTCGGATTCGATGAGGGTGGATAGCATCTGCGCATCGACCGGGCCAGTCGCGGCCTCGAACAACCGGTTGGCCTGCCGCAACCGGGCCCGGTCCAGCGCGTTGCGGATCGACCGCGCATTGGCGAAATGCGGCTGGGCGCGGCGCAGCGTGACATATTCCGCCATCGCGGCCCGCGCGCCTTCATCGAACACGTAATGCTGCCCCGCCAGCATGGTTTCCGCGATGCGCAGCAATTCATCATCGCCATAATCCGGGAAATCGATGTGATGCGCGATGCGCGACCGGAAGCCGGGATTGGCGGCAAAGAACCGGTCCATCCGGTCGGCATAGCCCGCCATGATCACCACGAGATCGTCGCGGTTGTTTTCCATCACCTGCAACAGGATCTCGATCGCCTCTTGGCCGTAATCGCGTTCATTGTCAGGCTTGTACAGGTAATAGGCCTCGTCGATGAACAGCACGCCGCCCATCGCCTTCTTCAGCACGTCCTTGGTCTTGGGAGCCGTGTGCCCGATGTATTGCCCCACCAGATCGTCGCGCGTCACGCTGACCAGATGGCCTTTGCGCACGTAACCCAGCCGTTTCAGGATGCCCGCCATCTTCATCGCCACGGTGGTCTTGCCGGTGCCGGGATTGCCGGTGAACGACATGTGCAACGTCGGCGTGTCATGCGCCAGACCCAGCGTCTGGCGCGCCTTGTCCACCAACAGCAGCGCCGCGGTTTCGCGGATGCGTTGCTTGACCGGGGCCAGGCCGATCATCTCGCGGTCCAACTCGTCCAGCAGGTCCTTGACGCCCGAGCTTTCTAACTCGGCGCGCAGGTCCACATGGGTCGGGCGCGGCGTTTCGGTGGGGTCGTTGGCGTCCATGACGTTCTCCTGCTGCAAGCCCGGTCAGGCTGGTGAAGGCATCCCGTCACCGGGATGCCTCTGCCAGATCGACCGTTCGGATGCGCTTAGCGCACGGTTTCAAAGCTGTAGCGCTGCGACCGGCCGTCCACTTCCTGCCGGATCATCCGGATGGTCGGTTCGACCTTGGGCCGGTTGACGATGAAGGACATCGTGACGGTTTCAAAGCCGCGCGTGCTGTCGAAGGCGTTGAACTTGATGTAGCTGTCCGGATGGGCCTTGCGGCAATCGGCCAGTTCCATCATCACGCCCTTGGGGTCCTGCAGGTCGAACATCGGGTTGCCCCACATCTCCCAATAGGTGTTCCGGGGATGCGGGTCATAGGAGTATTCGATGCCGATGGCCCAGACTTTCGACAGGCAGTATTCGACCTGAACGGAAATCTGTTCGTCGGTCAGATCGGGCAGGAAGGAAAAGCAGCCCTGGGTAATGCGCATTCTGTGTCTCCTTTGCGAAGGTTGCGGCCCGGGCTCCCGGAATTTTGCAAAATTCCGGGCAAATTCCTTGCAAGGAATTTGGTGCCCGCGGCGAAGGTTGGTCAGCTGGAAACCGAAGGGGTCGGGGCATAGTCCGACGTGTCGGTCGAGGTATAGTTGAAGGAGATATCGCCCCAGACGTCCAAGGCGGCCTCCAGCGGCTTGCACCACTTGGCGGCGGCGCGCAGGATTTCCGGGCCTTCGTTGGCGATATCGCGGCCTTCGTTGCGGGCGAACACCATCGCCTCCAGCGCGACGCGGTTGGCGGTTGCGCCGGCCTGAATGCCCATCGGGTGGCCGATGGTGCCGCCGCCGAACTGCAACACCACGTCATCGCCGAACAGGTCCAGCAACTGGTGCATCTGGCCGGCATGGATGCCGCCCGACGCCACCGGCATCACCTTCTTGATATCGGCCCAATGCTGTTCGAAATAGATGCCGCGCTGCAGATCGACCGGGTTATGCAGTTCCCGGCAGACGTTGTAATAGCCCTGCACGGTCATCGGATCGCCTTCCAGCTTGCCCACCGCGGTGCCGGCGTGGATGTGGTCCACCCCGGCCAGACGCATCCATTTCGCGATGACGCGGAACGACACGCCGTGGTTCTTCTGCCGGGTATAGGTGCCATGGCCCGCGCGGTGCAGGTGCAGGATCATGTCGTTTGCCCGGCACCATTCGGCCATCGACTGGATCGCGGTATAGCCGATCACCAGATCGATCATCACGATCACCGAGCCAAGCTGCTTGGCGAAATCGGCGCGGCGATACATTTCCTCCATCGTGCCGGCGGTGACGTTCAGATAGCTGCCCTTGACTTCGCCGGTTTCGGCCGAGGCCTTGTTCACCGCTTCCATCACATACAGGAAGCGGTCGCGCCAATGCATGAAGGGCTGCGAGTTGATGTTCTCGTCATCCTTCATAAAGTCCAGACCACCTTTCAGGCCCTCATAGACCACGCGGCCATAGTTCTTGCCCGACAGGCCCAGCTTGGGCTTGGTCGTGGCGCCCAGCAGGGGGCGGCCGAACTTGTCCAGCCGTTCGCGTTCCACCACCAGACCGGTAGGTGGGCCCTTGAAGGTTTTCACATAGGCGACCGGGAACCGCATGTCTTCCAGACGCGCGGCTTTCAGCGGCTTGAAGCTGAACACGTTGCCGATGATCGACGCGGTCAGGTTGGCGATAGAGCCTTCTTCGAAAAGGATCAGGTCATAGGCGACATAGCACATGAATTCGCCCGGACGGCCCGGCACCGGTTCGACCTTGTAGGCCTTGGCGCGATACTGGTCGGCGGCGGTCAGGCGGTCGGTCCAGACCACGGTCCAGGTCGCGGTCGAGCTTTCGCCCGCCACGGCGGCGGCGGCTTCGATCGGGTCCACGCCATCCTGCGGCGTGATGCGGAACAGCGCGAGGATATCGGTGTCCTTGGGTTCGTATTCGCCGTCCCAATAGCCCATCTGGGCATATTTCAGCACACCGGCGGCATAGCGCTTTTTGGTGTCCCTGATCTCTGTCGGGCCTTGATCGTTCATGTCTCTCTCTCCTCCGGGGTCATTGTCCGGCCGCTGTCGCGGCATGTTTGGTCAGGCTGCCTTCGCGGTGGGGGCAAGGGCACCCTTGGCATAGCGGGCCGCCATCTGGTCCATCGACAGCGGTTTGATCTTGCTGGCATGGCCGGCGGTGCCGAACCGTTCGAACCGGTCGCGGCACAGCGTTTCCAGTTCCTTCATGGCGGGGACCATGAATTTGCGCGGGTCGAATTCGTCGGGCTTTTCCTGCGCGACGCGGCGGAATTGCGCGGCCATCGCCATGCGGCAATCGGTGTCGATATTGACCTTGCGCACGCCCATCTTAATGCCGCGCTCGATTTCCTCGACCGGCACGCCCCAGGTCTGGGTCATGTGGCCACCATGCTTGTTGAACAGGTCCTGCAGGTATTGCGGCACGGACGATGACCCGTGCATCACCAGATGGGTGTTCGGGATGCGGGCATGGATTTCGGCAATCCGCCCCATCGCCAGAATCTCGCCATCCGGCTGGCGCGAGAATTTGTAGGCGCCATGCGAGGTGCCGCAGGCAATCGCCAGCGCATCGACCTGCGTCAGGGCGACAAATTCCGCCGCCTCGTCGGGGTCGGTCAAAAGCTGGCTATGGTCCAGCTTGCCTTCCGCGCCCGAGCCATCCTCGGCCGCCGCTTCGCCGGTTTCCAAGGAACCCAGCACGCCCAGTTCGCCTTCGACCGACGCGCCGACGGAATGGGCGGCCTCGGTCACCTTGGCGGTGATGGCGACGTTGTAATCCCAGGGTGCCGGGGTTTTCATGTCGGCCAGCAGCGAGCCGTCCATCATCACCGACGTGAACCCGTGGCGGATGGCGGACAGGCAGGTGGCCTCGTTGTTGCCATGGTCCTGATGCATGACGATGGGCACATCGGGATACATTTCCGCCAGCGCCTGCACCATGTGGCGCAGCATGATGTCGCCGGCATAGCTGCGCGCCCCGCGCGAGGCCTGCAGGATCACCGGCGCGTCGCAGGCAGCGGCGGCGTTCAGGATCGCCAGACCCTGTTCCATGTTGTTGATGTTGAACGCGGGCACGCCATAGCCATGTTCGGCGGCGTGATCCAGAAGTTGCCGGAGTGTGATGAGTGCCATGGTGTGATCCTTTTCAGGCAAGCCGCGCGCGGATCGCGGCGGCGGCGGCGGCGGCGGTGATGCCGAAATGCTGGTATAGGGCCGGGGCCGGGGCGGAGGCGCCAAAGCCGGTCATGCCGACAAACCCATCCTCGGGGCGCAGGAACAGGTCCCAGCCTTGCCGGATCGCGGCCTCGATGGCGA
>JBGSJU010000213.1:0-6599 GCA_041741655.1 Rhodobacterales bacterium | reverse complement strand
GCTTTGACGCAGGTGGGACTGGCCGGGCTGGAGGCGCGGCGTCCGGCGGAACTGTCAGGCGGCCAGCAGGGGCGCGTAGCGATCGCGCGTGTTCTGGTGCAGGATCATCCGCTGATCCTGCTGGACGAACCCTTTGCCGCGCTGGGTCCGGCCTTGCGCCGCGACATGCTGGCGCTGATGCGGCAGGTCGCGCAAAGCCGGGGTGCGACCCTGATGCTGGTCACCCATGATGCACAAGAGGCGCAAAGCCTGCAGCAGGCGATCCTTGTCGCCGACGGGCTGGCAGCAGTCCCGGTCAGCACCGGACAGTTGTTCGCGGCGCGTCCGGACAGTTTGCGCAACTGGCTGGGGACGTGAAAAACCCGCCCGGAACGAACCGGGCGGGCATATGCATTTACCAGTCGGGGCAGTCGGCGCGTGTGTCGCCTGACATCAGGCGTTCTGGCGCCGCTTGACCGGGGCCCACAGCTGTTTGTTCGTCAGATACAACAGGACGGTCAGCACCGACAGGAACACCACGGCCACGAAACCGGACCGTTTGCGCGCCATCATCTTGGGCTCGGCAGCCCACATCAGAAATGCGGCCACATCTTCGGCCATGTGATGCTGCGAATTGTCATGCCCGTCGGCATATTCCACCAGACCATCCGACAAGGGCGGCGCCATCGCGATCCAGCCGCCGGGGAAGGCGGTATTCTCGTAAAAGACGTTGCCCGCCTCTTCCTTTTCCTCGCCGGTGTAGCTGTTCAGCAGGCTGACGATGTATTCCGGCCCGCCGATACCCTTGAACAACTGGTTGATCCCGGTGCCATAGGGCCCATGGAACCCGGCGCGTGCCTTGGCCATCAGCGACAGGTCCGGCGCGTTTTCCAAACCGGATTGCGGGAAATGATCGGCCGGCGTGCGCGGCCGGTCTTCACCGGTTTCGGCATCGGTGATTTCCAGCATGTTGGCGGCATAGGCGCGCACCTGATCTTCGGGCAGGGCAGGTCCGCCGGGATCAGCCAAGGTGCGGATCGGCACGAATTTCATGCCGTGGCAGGCCGAGCAGACCTCGGTATAAACCTGCAGGCCGCGCTGCAGCTGGAACTGGTCAAAGGTCCCGAACGGCCCCTCGAAGGAAAACGCCACATCTTCGACGTGTCCCTCGCTGCCGGCGGCCAAGGCGGCCCCCGACAGCACCACGGTCGCTGCTGTTGCTATCGCAAATCGTTTCAGCATGGTTCGGACCTTCTCATTCAGCCGGCTGCGTCAGGCCACGGGCCTCGGGCGCATAGTGAGCGTTGAAATCTTCCTCGATGGTCGCCGGCGGGGTCAGCGGCTTTTCGATCACACCCAGCAACGGCAGGATGATCAGGAAATAGGCAAACCAGTAGGCCGAGCCGATCAGCGAGATCCAGGGGTAGATGCCTTCGGTCGGCATCGCACCGACCCAGGTCAGCACCACGAAATCCACGGCGAGGAGCCAGAAATACCACTTGAACATCGGGCGATAGCGGCCCGACCGCACCGACGAGGTGTCCAGCCACGGTGCCAGCGCCAGAACGATGATCGACCCGAACATCGCGATCACGCCGAAGAACTTGGCATCGACGATCCCGAAGGTCGCCCAGTTGACCAGCATCACGACCCAGACATCCGCGGTAAAGGCGCGCAGGATGGCGTAGAATGGCAGGAAGTACCATTCCGGGACGATATGGGCCGGGGTCGAAAGCGGGTTTGCCTCGATGTAGTTGTCGGGGTGGCCCAGATAGTTCGGCATGAAGCCGACGATGGCAAAGAACACCAGCAACACGATGGCCAGCGCGAACAGGTCCTTGATCACGAAATAGGGCCAGAAGGGCAGCGTGTCCTTTTCAGCTTCGGCTTTCGAGGACCGGCGCACTTCGACGCCCGTCGGGTTGTTGTTGCCCGTGGTGTGGAAGGCCCAGATGTGGATGGCGACCAGCGCCGCGATCACGAAGGGCAGCAGGTAGTGCAGGCTGAAGAAACGGTTCAGCGTGGCATTGTCCACCGCCGGTCCGCCCAGCAACCATGTCTGGATGTCCGGGCCGATGAACGGGATCGCGCCAAACAGGCCGGTGATCACCGTAGCACCCCAGAACGACATCTGGCCCCAGGGCAGCACATAGCCCATGAACGCTGTCGCCATCATCGCCAGATAGATCAGCATGCCGATGATCCACGTCACCTCGCGCGGGGCCTTGTAGCTGCCGTAGTAAAGACCGCGGAAGATGTGCAGATAGACGGCGACAAAGAACAGCGAGGCGCCATTGGCGTGCAGGTAGCGCAGCATGTGGCCACCGTTCACGTCGCGGGTGATATGTTCGACCGATGCGAAGGCGCGGTCCACATGGGGCGTGTAGTGCATCGCCAGCGTGATGCCGGTGACGATCATCAGCGCCATACAGAAGGTCAGGACGATGCCCCAGATCCACATCCAGTTCAGGTTCTTGGGTGTGGGCAGCATCATGGTGTCATAGGCCAGCCCGACAATCGGCAGGCGGGAATGCAGCCACTTTGCAGCACCGGATTTAGGTTCGTAATGATCGTGCGGAATACCAGCCATGGCGTCAATCCTCAGCCCAGTTTGATCGTTGTTTCGTCTTCGAATGCCGACACCGGGATCCACAGATTCTCGGGCGCAGGGCCTTTGCGGATCCGGCCCGACTGATCATAGTGCGATCCGTGGCAAGGGCAAAACCAGCCGCCGAAATCGCCTGCGGCATTTCCGATCGGCACACAACCCAAGTGGGTGCAGACGCCGATCATCACCAGCCATTCGCCCGCCTCGTCCAGCGTGCGGTTCTGGTCGCTGGCGTCAAGGTCCATGTTGTTGCGGTTCTGCGCGTTGCGGTCGACCAGATCTTCCAGCGCGACGGCGCGTGCGCCTTCGATTTCTTCGGGGGTGCGGCGACGCACGAACACGGGTTTGCCCAGCCATTTCACCGTCAGCTGCGTGCCCGGCTCGACGCTGGACACATCCACCCGGATCGAGGCCAACGCCTGCACGTCGGCCGACGGGTTCATCTGATTGATCAGCGGCCAGACCGCTGCGCCCGTTGCAACCACACCGGCACCTGCGGTGGCGTAATACAGGAAGTCTCGGCGGGTTCCTGCGAGTTCGTCAGCGTGGGACACGAAGATCACTCCAATTCTGATGGTCAATCCTGACCAAGGTTACACCGGACGCAGTATCACGCGCCCATTCTGACACGCGACTTAGCGGGTTGTTGCGGGTCCGTCCAGCAGACAAGTCCGCGCAGGTCCACGCCGCATCGTCACATGCTATACTTCGCATATGATGCCCTTGCTGTTGCCCATCGCAACGGCTACATGCAGGGTATAACGCAAAGGTACAAACCGAAGGATAAGAACCATGCTTGCCCGCCTCAAGGCACTGCAAAAGGCACTGATTGTCGCAGGGGCAACCCTGTTTGCCGCCCCCGCCATGGCCGAGATGGAGGTGAGCCTTTACATCGGTTCCCAGAGCGCGCCACACAGCACGCTGGAAGGCACCAACGCCGCGGTCGGGGCGTTTTCGCGCCATGTCGCGTGGGAGGGCAAATCGTTCTCGCCGCCGCCTTATTATGGCGCCCGCGTGATGTGGTGGCAGCAGGGTGGCTTGGGCTATGGCGTCGAATTCACGCATACCAAGGTCTACCTCAGCGACGCCGACAAGGCCGCGCTTGGCTTTACCCGGTTCGAATTTACCGACGGGCACAACATCATCACCGCCAACGTCGCCAAACGCTGGGACAACCGCTGGGGTAAGGTGACACCCTACGCCGGGGCGGGCCTTGGCGTGGCGGTCCCGCACGTGGATGCCAACGACGGGGTGAACCGCACCTATGGCTATCAGTATACCGGTCCGGCGATGCGTCTGACCGCAGGCGCGAAATACGACATCAACGAGCGTTGGGCGGCCTTTGGCGAATACCAGTTCGTCGCGTCGTGGAACAAGGCCGACCTTGAAGGCGGGCACAGTGCCGAAACCCGTCTGTTCACCAATGCGATCAACATTGGCGTGTCGATGAAGTTCTGACGCAGCCAAGACCGGACACGTCGTCGCACGCAAAAAGGGCGGTCCAAATGGGCCGCCCTTTCTTGTCTCTGGCGTGCCGTTCATGCGCCGTATATCACCGGGAACCAGTCGTCGCGCAGGCGCTGTCCGGGTTGCATGCCGTGGTCCGGAAACGGTGGCGAGGTGCGGCCGGGCCGTTCGACATAGCGCGCATCGTCGCCGACCAGCCGCAGCGAAAAGGCGCGCCGCCGCGCGTTGGACGTGTTGCCGCGCGTGCCATGCAGGATGTCGTAGTTGAACGCCACCGCATCGCCCGGGGCCATTGGCCATTCGACGATGGGCATGCCGTCCTTTTCCGGATCGGGGACCGGCATGTAATCATCAACATTTGGGAAATACGCCTCTTCCTTGATCCAGCGCATCGGCAGCACGGGTTTTTCCCAACGATGCGAGCCGGGCACGCAGCGCAGCGTGGCGTCGCTGACCGGGTCCAGCGGCGACCAGAAGCTGACGGTCTGCCGTCCGGCAACGAAATAATATGGCCCGTCAGTATGCCATGGCGTCGCCATGGACGTGCCCGGTTCCTTGACCAGCACATGGTCGTGAAACACCTGCACCGTCCGCGACCCCATCAGATCGGCGGCCACCGCAGCGGCGGGGCTTTGGCGGATCACCGTTTCAAATTCCGGGATACGCTGCCAGTTGCAGTAGTCGTCAAAGAACCGCCCCGTTTCGCCATCCTTCCGGTTCTCGGACGCATAGGGGCCGGGCGCGTCCATGTTGCGCGCCACGCCCGCCCGCAGCAGATCGACCCAGTCGGCAAACAGCCCGGGGATCAGCACCACGCCGTCGCGCTGGAAGGTGTCGATCATGGCGGCGGTCAAGAGCGGATGCATGGCAGTCTCCTTTTTTGCCAGATTATCCGGGGCGCGCGCCTGCGCAAGCCGATCACATCGTTGAAACACCCGTTTCGTCGTCACGCTGAACCGGCTAGGCAGGCCGCCATGTCACAAGATATCCTTAGCGGTCTGTTGCTGTTCGCCTTCGTGTCATCGGTCACGCCGGGGCCGAACAACCTGATGCTGCTGGCGTCGGGGGCGAATTACGGCTTTCGCCGCAGCGTGCCGCATATGCTGGGCATTTCGGTCGGCCATTCGGTGATGGTGCTGCTGGTGGGCATCGGGCTGATGCAGCTGTTCGATGCGGTGCCGGTAGCGCATGACATGCTGACGGTGGCGGGGATCGTGTATCTGTTGTGGCTGGCGTGGAAGATCGCCCATGCCAGCGCGCCGGGCACGGCGGATGCGCGCGGGCGGCCGTTCACGTTCGTGCAGGCGGCGCTGTTCCAATGGGTCAACCCCAAGGCCTGGCAGATGGCGCTGACTGCGATCACGCTTTACGCCCCCGACCGCAGCCTGTGGGCGGTGGCCATGGTGGCGGGGGTGTTTGCCTGCACCAACCTGCCGTCGATCAGCCTCTGGACAGCGATGGGCACGCAGCTGCAGCGCCTGCTGTCCAGCCCGACGCGGCTGGTGGTGTTCAACTGGACCATGGCAGGATTGCTGGTCGCGTCCCTGATCCCGGTGGTCTGGCCGATGCTGGCGCGCGGCTAGACCACATCAGCCAGACACAGCAGCTAGGCCACGGGCACCCAGATTTCGGTCACGCTGTCCTCGGGCGCGGCCCCGTCCATTGACACATAGCGTTCGAACGGCACTGCATCGCGCGGGTCCAGCCCGGCTTCGGGCAGCGCGCGGGCATAAGCCCAGGCCCAGGCTTCGGGCAGTTTGGAAAACGGCCCAATGCAGGTCACCACCAGAAACCGCCCGCCGGGGATCACCACGCGGTCCAGATCGGCGGGCAGCGTGGCCGTTGCGGCGATCTGCTGCCCGGCATGGGCGCGCAGTTCCGCCACCGGGGTTTCTGCCGGATCGTCGTAGTAAAGGCCATAGCAGGGGCCGGTTCCCGCCACCCCGGCGTGCTGCATACGGATCATCAGGGTGCCAAAGGCGATGCCGATCCGGGGATAGGCACCCTTGTGTGGCACGGCGGCAAGGGTGGTGTCGGGGGCGGTGCGCAGTTCGCTGGGAAACATGGTCATCAATCCTTTCTGTGGAGGCAGAAGCGGGGGTGGCAGGCGGCCGGTCTGGCGCATCTGGAACGGGGTCGTGCCAAAGGCGCTGGCAAAGGCGCGGTCGAAACTGTCGGGATGGCCAAAGCCCACCCGCGCCGCAATCGCGGCCAATGGATCGCGGGTTGCCACCACCAGAATCGCGGCCCGGTTCAACCGGGTCCGCCGCACCGCATCCGCCACACCTTCGCCGGTCAGGCCGCGAAACACTCGGCTGAAATGAAAGCGTGACAGCGCGGCAACATCTGCCAGCACGTCAAGACTGAGGTCGCCGGCAAGATGGGCGTCGACATGGCGCAGGGCGCGGGCGATGCGGGCAGCATGGGTCATGGCAGAAGGCTAGCATCGCCAGGCCCGGCAAATCTTGCGCTAATGCGCGTGCACGGGCGCCGCCCCCCAGGTGCGCCAGATCACGGTCGCCACCATCAGCACCGCCATGCCCCA
>JBGSJU010000212.1:0-8539 GCA_041741655.1 Rhodobacterales bacterium | reverse complement strand
TCGAACGCCAGCGCCGACACCGCGACCACCTGCCCCGGATCCGCCAGTGCCAGCGCCAGCTGATCCGTGCACAGGTTGACCGAGACGACCCGGCGGGGCGCCTCGGCTTCGGCCACGGCCCCGGTCAGAACCAGGGCCAGGGCCAGCAGATCAGAACGACGCCTGAACACCGAACATCACCGTGCGCCCGGGCGAATTGAACCCGGCGGCGGTCTGATAGTCTTCGTCGGTCAGGTTCTCCAGCCGCAGATAGGCCTCTGCGCTGTCGGTGATGGCATAACCAACCCCGATGTTGACCAGCGTGTAGGGATCCAGCGTCACGCCGAAATCACCGCGTTCGGACACGTGGCTGATGCTGACCTGCCCCGACAGCCGGTCATTGACCGCGAAATCCAGCCCCAGCGTTGCGTCATGCCGCGGCACGCGCAACAGCGCAGTCCCGGCGGTATCGGCATCGGTCAGGGTATAGTTGCCCCAGACCGACAGCCGGTCGTTCAGCGCGCGGCGCCCGGACAATTCGATGCCCTGACTGACCGTGGTGCCCGGGACCTGAACATAGGTCGCCGCGCCGAACCCGATACGATTGTCGATCTCGGTGTAGAACAGCGTCGCCTTGACGAAATCATCGCCACCCAGCCGCTGTTCGATCCCCAGATCGATGCCGCGGCTTTCCTCGGGCACCAGCGCCAGATTGCCGAACGGCCCGAACCGTTCATACAGCGACGGCGCGCGCAGCCCGGTGCCCGCGTTGGCGCGCAGGATCAGGTCCTCGCGGATGCGCCACGCCACCGACGCGCGCACCGAGGTGAAGCCACCGAAATCGCCGGTATCGTCATGCCGAGCCGACAGCGTGACGTCCACCGCATCGGATGCGGCATAGTCAAGTTCGGTGAACAGGCCCCAGTCATCGGTGCCATAGCCGACCCCGTCGATCGCGGCGGTTTCGCGCGTGGCATCGCCGCCAAAGGTCAGCGTGGTCGCGGCGTTGAGCGTGGCGGTGCCCTTGTATTCGGCGGTGCTGCGTTCGCCTTCGAACAGCGTGTTGAAGCCGGGCACCGACGTGCGGTCGGTATCGAACCGCGACAGCGCGAATTCATGGGTCACGGCATCGCCGGTCCAGCGCAGGAAGGCGCGCGCGCCGCGCCGATCCTGGGTAAAGATGCCGGATGGATCAACGGTGGAATTGTCGAACCCGCCTTCTTCGGTGGACCATAGCGCCGCCAGACCGAACCGCAACTGGTCGGTCAGGTCCTGTTCCAGCACCATGCGGACTTCGGTCTTTTCGAACCCGTCATCCTCGGTGTCGCTGTCGCGGGCGGAAAACCCGTCGGTCACGTAGCGCGACAACGACAGCGCGACATGGCCGGTTTCGGTGACATTGGCGAAACTCAACCCGATGTTGCGGGTGTTGTAGGTGCCCACCTCGGCGGTCGCGCGACCCGACAGGCCGGGCGTGTCGGGCACATAGGTTTGCAGGTTTACCACGCCCGCGATGGCATCCGAGCCATAGATCGCCGATTGCGTGCCCTTCAGCACCTCGGCCCGGCCAAAGCCCCCCGTCAACAGCCCGCCAAAGTTATAGGCGTTCTGCGGCCCGGTCGGGTCGGTCACGTCGATGCCGTCCACCCGCACGCCGATGTAATTGGTGTTCAGGCCGCGGATGCGCAGCGTCGTGGCGGACTGGATGCCGCCCGCGCGCGACAAGGAAATGCCGGGTTGTTCGGCCAGAAGGTCGGTAAAACTGGTGGCGCGGGCGCGTTTCACATCCGCATCGGTCACGACCTCGACGGTGGCACCGCTGCGCGCGACCGCTTTCGGCGTCTGGTTGGAAAACAGCGTGATGGTGCCCAGTTGGAACGGCTGTTGGGCCATGGCCGGTTTCATCAACGCCGGTGTGGCGATGCACAGCGCCAGCAGGCTGGCGGAAAGTTTGGTGCGCATATGCGTCCTCGTTGCCCGGGGATGCCGGGACTGATCTGTCGTTATGTCAGACGAAGGACGGAATGCCCCCGCAGACGGTGAACGTCACCCCTACGGAAAACCGTAGCCCGTGGCGCGCCCCGCACCCGGACATGGTGATCACCTCGGCAGGTCTCCTGACTCGCGGGTCAATGCTTTGCCGGGCCTTCCCGAAGCGATCGTCTGCTTCAGTGGCATATGCCGGCATCACTCGCCGCTTACAGTTGCGGGGGCAGTCCGGGATTTGGGGGCCTGACCCCGCACCCGGTTCCCTTTTCATCCGACGCTGTCGCGCCAGAACCGAAGCCCTTTGACGGTAGACCCGTCGCTCTGCCGGTTCAATCCTGATTCCGACGTTTCCGCAGGATCAGCCGACGCTGTTCTTGGCGTCAGCCGACGCGCACGATCTGCTTGCCGTGGTTGCGGCCCTGCAACATCCCGATGAACGCCGCAGGCGCAGCGGCCAGCCCTTCGGCCACATCCTCGACGTAAGAAAGGCGCCCGTCCGCGACCATCGGCGCCACGGCGGCCATGAATTCCGGGAACCGCGCCCAATGGTCGGAAATGATGAAGCCGTGCACATGCAGGCGGCTGACCAGAATCGTGCGCCACAGTTTCGGCAGCTGATCCTTTTCGCCGCCCGCGTTAAGGCCCAGCCCGCCGGCATTGTACCACGAAATCATCCCGCAGACCGGGATGCGCCCGCCGACATTCATCATGGGCAGCACGGCTTCCAGCACCTTGCCCGCGACGTTCTCGAAATAGATGTCCACGCCCTTGGGGCATTCCGCCTGCAACGCCGCGCGCAGGGATTTCGCATCGTCATGGGCGCGGTGATCCAGACAGGCGTCAAAGCCGAATTTTTCCACCGCCATCGCGCACTTGTCCGCGCCGCCCGCGATGCCAACCACGCGGCAGCCCAGCGATTTGGCGATCTGGCCCACCATGCTGCCCACCGGGCCAGTCGCAGCGGCGACAACCACGGTTTCCCCGGCTTTGGGCCTGCCGTATTCCATCAACCCGAACCAGCCGGTGAACCCCGGCATCCCCAGCACACCCAGGGCGGTTGTGACCGGCAGCGCCGGGTCCAGCTTGCGGCACATGTTGGCATCCGCCACCGCATGCGTCGTCCAGCCGAACATCCCGAACACCCAGTCGCCGGGCGCGAAATGTTTGCTGTTGGAGGCGGTGACCTGACCGACCGCACCGCCTTCCATCGTGCCACCGACGGGCACCGGCGTGGCGTAGGATTTCGCGTCATCCATACGACCCCGCATGTAGGGGTCCAGCGACAGCGCGGTGACCCGCACCGCGATCTGGCCATCGCCGGGGGCCGGGACCGGACCTTCCTCCAGCCGGAAATTCGCGGGTTCCGGCGCGCCCGTGGGGCGGCTGGCCAATACGATACGCTGCATCTGGGTCATGTCGTCTCTCCCTTGCGATAGCGGAATACGCCGGTGGCGGTCGCAATCACCGCGCCGGTGTCGTCTGTTACGGTCGCCTCGGCAAAGAACGTCCGGGCCCCGCCGCCGGTCTTGCGTCCCTGCGCCACCAGCACCTTGCCGCGCGCCACCGACACGAAATTCGTCGTCATGCTGAGCGTCATGGCAAGGATCGGCTTGTCCGGATCGCCATTGTAGCAGCCTGCGAACCCCATCGCGGTATCCAGCAACGACGCCAGCACTCCGCCATGCACGATGCCATAACGGTTGCCGTGTTTCGCGGCCAGCGGCAGCGTGATTTCCGCACTGTCCTGCCGCCAGCCTGTCACGGTAAACCCCAGCGTATCCTGCCATGGGTAAGTCGGTTCCACCGGAAAGCTCATCCCGCGCGCCTGATTTCGTTTTGGGCCGCCGCAAGCCCCGCCTTGGCGAATTCCGGCACAAAGGCGCCCAGCCGCAGCGCGCGGTCCGGGTTCGACGCATTGCCATCCAGCGCGCGTTTCAGCACGCCCTGAATGATCGCGCCCATGCGAAAGAAGTTGAACGCAAGGTAGAACCCGAACCTGTCGATCCCCGGCAACCCGCGCCGTTCGCAATAGCGGTCGATGAATTCCGCATCGCTCATCAGCCCCTGGCCCACGCGGTCGATGCCGCGCAACCCGCGCCCTTCATTGCCCGGCGGCATTGACCATTGCATGATCACCGCCCCCAGATCGGCATAGGGGTGCCCGGTGGTGGACAGTTCCCAATCCAGCACGGCGGCGCAGGCCGGGCCATCTTCGCGGAACAGCAGGTTGTCGATGCGGAAATCGCCATGCACCAGCGTGCGCTGGCCATCTTCGGGCGGCATGTTGGCGTTCAGCCAGACGATCAATTCTTCCATCGTCGGAACAGCCTGGGTTTCGCTGGCGCGGTATTGCTTGGTCCAGCGGCTGATCTGGCGTTCGTAATAATTGCCCTCGGGACCGTAGTCGGCCAGCCCCCGCGCCGTCAGGTCGATGTCGTGGATCGCGGCCAGCACGCGCGTCATCTCGTCCATCACCGCATGGCGTTCATCGACGGCCAGCGCGTCCAGCGTGGGTTCCGCGAAATGCCGCCCCCGCACCTCCTCCATCACGTAGAACATCGACCCGATCACGCTGTCATCGTCGCACAGCACATGCACACGCGCGACCGGCACATCGGACCCCCACAACGCCTGTTGCACCCGAAACTCGCGGTCCACCGCATGGGCGGATTTCAACAACTGCCCCGGCGGTTTGCGCCGCAGCACATAGCACCCCGAAGGCGAGGTCAGCCGGAAGGTGGGGTTCGACTGCCCGCCGGCAAATTTCTCGGCCTGCAGCGGGCCCTGAAACCCCGGCATGTGTGTCGTCAGCCAGCGGGCGACGGCGTCGGTGTCCAGCAGCGCGGCGGCGTTGGTCATGAAGGCCTCAGCTATAGGTCAGGAAATGCCGGGATGCGGCGTCGATATGCGGGGTCTCGTTGAAGGTGGACAGATGTTCGCCGCCCGATGTGGCCACGATCCGGGTCACGGCGCAATTCTTGATCTGCAATTGCAGCCGGATCATCGCATCCGCGGGCGCGCCCATCAATTCCGCCACCGAGAATCCAATGGCCCCGCCCGAGGTTACGACCATCACCTTCTCGCCCCCGGCCACCGCCTGCGCGCGCGCATCCCGCACCCGCGTTGCAAAGGCGTCGAAGGCCTCGGGTGGGTTCGCGATGCGGCCTGCCTGCCAATCCAGCACGGTGTCGCGCAGCGCGCGAAAATGCGTGCGCCGGTCGCTGTGCAGGTCGGCGGGGCGATCCTGCCCGGTGTAGCGCGCGTTCAGCAACCCCTTGAAATCGAACTCGTTGAACCCCGGCAGCACACCCGGTTCGCCCAGCCCCAGTGCCGCGTTGATCCCGTCCCATGTTTCGCGGTGCCGCCGCTGTGCGCCGATGAAAACGGCATCGGGGATCATGCCCAACCGCGCCAGCGCGTCACCCAAGGCGCGCGACTGGTCATGCCCCAGATCGGATAGCCGGTCATAATCCGCCGCGCCGAAACTGGCCTGCGCATGGCGGATCAACCACAACTCACGCATTGACCACATCCCGGAACGCGGCCTTGGCGTCGGCATATTCCCGCGCCAAACGGGCCACCAGATCGGCGGCGGGCACCACGTCCTTGACCGCGCCGATGCCTTGCCCCGCGCCCCAGATCTCTTTCCACGACTTCGGTTTCTGCCGTCCGGGGCCGAAATCCATCGTGCTGGGATCTGACTGTTCCAGCTTGTCCGGGTCCATCCCCGCCGCCCGCACGGATGGCTTGAGGTAATTGCCATGCACCCCGGTGAAGAGGTTGGAATAGACGATATCCTCGGCCCCGCCATCAACGATCATCTGCTTGTAGTCGTGGACCGCGTTCGCCTCGGTCGTGGCAATAAAGGGCGACCCGATATAGGCCAGATCGGCCCCCATCGCCTGCGCCGCCAGAATGCTGCGCCCGGTGGAAATCGCGCCTGACAGCAACAGCGGCCCGTCGAACCATGCCCGGATTTCGGAAATCAGCGCCAACGGCGATTGCGCGCCCGCATGGCCACCGGCTCCGGCGGCCACCGCGATCAGCCCATCCGCGCCCTTGTCGATCGCCTTTTTCGCGAAAGTGTTGGTGATCACGTCATGCAGCGTGATCCCGCCGCAATCATGCGCCGCCTGATTGACCTCGACCCGCGCGCCAAGCGACGTGATCCAGATCGGCACGCGCCAGCGATGGCAGATCTCGATATCCCGTTCCAACCGGGCGTTGGACCGGTGCACGATCTGGTTCACGGCATAGGGAGCGGCGGGGGTGTCTGGGTGCGCCTGGTTGTAACGGTCCAGTTCCTCGGTGATCCGTTGCAACCACGCTTCCAGCATGGGTGGTTCGCCTTCGGCCTCGCGCGCGTTCAGGGCGGGGAACGACCCCACCACACCCGCTGTGCATTGCGCGATCACCAGATCGGGGTTCGAGATGATGAACAGGGGCGACGCCACCACGGGCAACCGCAACCTCTGCAACTGTTCTGGCAATGCCATGCGCGTCTCCCGTCGGGTGGGGGTTCACCCCACCGCCCGTTACAGAACTTCGAACAGGCCCGCAGCGCCCATGCCGCCGCCGACGCACATCGTGCAGACGACATAACGCGCGCCGCGCCGCTTGCCCTCGATCAGGGCATGGCCAACCATCCGCGCCCCCGACATGCCATAGGGATGGCCCACGGAAATCGCCCCGCCATCGACGTTCAGCCGGTCCATCGGGATGCCCAGCACGCGGGCGGATTGCAACACCTGCGACGCGAACGCTTCGTTCAGTTCCCACAGCCCGATGTCGTCCATTTTCAGGCCATGTGCGGCCAGCAGTTTCGGCACCGCATAGATCGGCCCGATGCCCATTTCATCGGGCTCACAGCCCGCGGCCATCACGCCCACATAGCGGCCCAGCGGCTGCAAGCCGCGCTTTTCGGCAAGCTTGGCTTCCATGATGACGGCGGCAGAGGCGCCATCGGACAACTGGCTGGCGTTTCCGGCGGTGATGAACCGGCCTTCCTTGACACTTTGCCCGCCCTTGAACACCGGGTTCAAGGCTTCAAGGTCCGCAAGCGAGGTCGAAGGCCGGTTGCCCTCGTCGCGCTCCAGCGTCACCTGCCGGTCGCTGATGTCTCCGGTGGCCTTGTCCTGCACCTTCATCGTCACGGTGATCGGCACGATTTCATCGTCAAACTTGCCCGCCTGCTGCGCCGCCGCCGTGCGCTGTTGCGATTGCAGCGCATAGGCGTCCTGATCTTCGCGCGACACGCCATAGCGGTCGGCGACGATCTCGGCGGTTTCCAGCATCGACATGTACAGTTCGGGCTTGTGTGCCTTGGTCCACGGATCGGCCAGCCAGTCGGTGCGCATCTTGTCGTTCTGCACAAGGCTGATGCTTTCCACCCCACCGCCGATCACCACATCCATGCCATCATGGATCACCTGCTTGGCCGCCGTCGCGATCGCCATCATGCCGCTGGCGCATTGCCGGTCCAGGCTCATCCCCGCCACTGTCACCGGCAACCCGGCGCGGATCGCGCCCTGACGGCCGATGTTGCCGCCCGTGCTGCCCTGCTGGATCGCACAGCCCAGGATGCAATCGGAAATCTCGTGCCCGTCCAGCCCGGCGCGTTGCACGGCATGGGAAATCGCATGCGCGGCCAGCGCCTGCGCCGAGGTGTTGTTGAACGCACCACGATAGGCCTTGCCGATGGGGGTGCGGGCGGTGGATACGATGACGGCGTCGCGCATGGTGATCTCCTTGTTCAGTCGTTCCGGATTAGTCGTTCCATGGGGTGGGCAACCCGCGCGCGGTGGCGGCCATGCGGGCATATTTGCGGGTCTGGGCAAAGGCATTGGCCATCTCGATCTGGCCCTGCGGATCGCGGATGCGGGCAAGGTTGGCCAGCACCGCTTCGGGCGTCAGGTCATCGACTTGCAGCGCGATACCAGCCGTCTCATAGATCCTTGTCTCGGTGAAACAGCCCGCGCCCGCGCCAAGGATCATCTTGGTCGGCGCGGCGTCGCAGACCAGCATCAACAGGCCGGGCGTGATGGTTTCAGGGCGCAAAAGGTCCAGCGTTTCGGGCGGCAACAGCCCTTCGGTCATCCGCGTTGCGGCGGTCGGGGCCAACGTATTGACCCGCACGTCGTATTTCGCGCCTTCCTGCGCCAGCACGTTCATCAGACCGACGACCCCGGCCTTGGCCGCGCCATAGTTCGCCTGGCCGAAGTTGCCGTAAAGCCCGGACGCCGAGGTGGTGAACGCGATCCGCCCAAACCCCCGTTCGCACATGTGCCGCCAGACCGCATGGGTGCAGATCGCCGTGCCCATCAGATGCACATCCACCACCAGCCGGAAATCCTCCATCGCCATCTTGGCGAAGGTCTTGTCGCGCAGGATGCCGGCGTTGTTCACCAGAATGTCCACACGACCCCATTCGGCGATGGTGTGATCCACCATCGCGCGCACCTGCGCTTCGTCGGTGACATTCGCGCCATTGGCGATGGCATGCCCCCCGGCGGCGCGGATTTCCGCGACCACGGCCCGGGCGGCCTCTGACGACGACCCGCTGCCATCGGTG
>JBGSJU010000211.1:0-2469 GCA_041741655.1 Rhodobacterales bacterium | reverse complement strand
GCGTGCATCGCGCCGCGCATGGCCCAGAACGCCCGCCGTTCGGGGTTCGCAGCCGCCGCAGCGGCGCGCACCAGACAATAGGCCGATTTTCCGGCCGCCTGCAGGAACAGCATGCCGCGTTCCGACGCGGTTGTCGCCGATGCGGCATAGCTTTGGCCGATCCGATAGCGGCGGCGCAACAACCACGACAGACGCAGGCGGTCCGGTGGCACATCCTCTCGCACGATGGACGTGTCGGCGACGGCATAGCGCGCGCCCATGCGGCGCAGGCGAAAGAAAAACTCGGTATCCTCGCCGCCGGTGCGACCACGCGCCGGGTCAAACCGTTCCGCCCGCCACGGCGCATGGCCCCAGCGCAGCAGCGCATTGCAGGTATGACCGGTCTGCACGACGCCATTGCGCGGCGTCACGCCTTGCGAATGGAAATCGCCGCGCACGATCCAGGCGGGGGTGTCGGCGTCATAATTCGCGCGGCTCTGGCCGAAAACGGCGTCCGCTCCGGTGACGCGCTGCCGGTCCACCAGCGCAACCAGCCAATCCGGATCGACAATTTCATCATCATCCAGAAAGGCGACCCAGTCCGCCTTGGCCAGTGACAAGGCCGCATTCCGCGCGAGGGATATATTGGCCCCGCCGACATGGGCGTAATGCAACGGATGCGGCATCGTTGCGGCAGCGGCCAACACGCGGTCGCGTGCGGACGGGGTGGCATCATTGTCGATGACGATGAGGCGCAGGTCGGTCCCTGCCGGCACCCGGGCCCGGGCCACCGATGTCAGCGTTTCCGAGATGAAACTGCGCCGGAAGGTGCAGATGCACAGATCGATCGTGATCATGACCGCCTCCGGTGCCATGCCAGATGCAGCAGAAATCCGGCACCCCAGGCTTGATGCATGGCGAACAAGGCCGGTGCCGCCCACAGTGCGCAGATGCTGCGGTGGCGCATGGCCAGTTGCAGCGCCGTGGCCGACAACAGCGCCAGATACAGCGCCGGCAGCCAAAGGGCCGCGGGAAGCCAAAGCGCCACCGCCAATGACACCAGATTGACCGCCACGCTGATCGGCGGGATCATCTGGCGTAACCGTGGCCGCATGCGGTGCTGCAACAGGGTCTGGGCGCGGCCCTGACCATAACGCCAGTATTGCAGCGCCAGCTTGCGCAGCGTCGGGCGCATCACGTAGCCCAGCCGAATATCGGCATCCAGCCAGATCCTGCCACCGGCAAGAGTGATGCGATGGTCCAGTTCGGCATCCTCGTTGGCGCGAAAGCCGGTGTTGTAGCCGCCAACGCGTTGCCACATGTCCAGACGAAAACCCGCGTGATGGCCGTGATCCACATAGCCGGACACGGTGCCACCCCGGTGTCCCGACCCGCCAGACCCCAGCCGGGTGCCCATGGCCCAAGCGGCGCCGCGTTGAAAACAGCTGGACCCGACCGAATCCATCGCGGTGGCCAATGCGGCCACATCATGCGCCCGCAGACTGTCCGCCACTGCCATCACATAGCCCGGCGGATAGTGGGCATGGGCATCCACCCGCACGAGGATCTGATGCCGGGCCGTCGCACATTCGCGCACCACCCGGTTGACGGCGGCCGCTTGCAGGCGTTCGGGGTTGTGGATCAGCCGCAGATTGGGATGGCGCAGGGCAATGTCGCGCACGATCGCGCAGGTCGCATCGGTGCTGCCGCCATCGGCAACCACGATCTGCACCTGCGCCATGCGCGGCGCATCGGCCAGCAGGTCGGTCAGCGTGGCCGCAATATGCGCCGCTTCGTTCAGGGTCGGGATCGCAACCAGCACTGTCGCCGGATCCGTCCCGACCATTGTCGGTGCGCAAGGCATTGGGGCAAGGCGGTTCTGCTTCATCCCGCCCGCCTCCGGACACCGGTGGCGGGCATTGTTTCTCCCTTCGTGGGTGCACCTGACAAAACCCGATCGATCACGCCCTGGATATCCGCCCCCGTCTGCACGAAATCGCCGGCCGGCCGGTCCAGCAACGCCTGTCCGCGGGCCGCAATCATGTCCGGGGTCAGGCCGGCGATCAGGTCGATCAGCAGGCCCGGTTCGGGTCGGTCGATGACCCAGCCCAACCCGTCATTGGCCACCCGCTGTCCGGTTTCTGTTGTTGCCACCGCAAGGCTCGGGCAGCCGGCCCAACTGGCCTCATAGATGCGGTTGGGCAGCAGCCAGTCGGAATTGGTTCCGGCCTGCCACAGGTCCTGCGCCCAGACCAGATCGCAACCGGCGTAAATGCCTGGCAGGTCCAGCGGATAGTCATAGGCGCCGTGCGCGATGATGTTGCGCCGCGCCGCCACGGTTTCGGCAAAGGTGGGCAGGGCATGATGATGCACGATGCCGTGGATCACGATCTGCACCCGGTCGCCCATCCGGTCTGCCACAGCGGCCAGCAAGGCCAGCGTTGGCGCGCAGCGGATCGTGCCGATCCAGCCGATCCGCAGTGGCGCGCC
>JBGSJU010000210.1:0-11058 GCA_041741655.1 Rhodobacterales bacterium | reverse complement strand
CGGATCTGACCGGAGGCGCGGATACTGGCCTGGCCGGCCAGATGGCGCGCATTGAACGGTCGTTGCTGATCGCGGCCCTGCGCCGCGCCGCGGGAAATGCCAGCGCGGCGGCTGCGGCTCTGAAACTGCCACGCAAGACATTTTACGACAAGCTGGCGCGCCATGCGATCCGGCCCGAGGATTTCCGCTGAACCGCTGCTTTGTCGTCAAACGCCGCTGTCCGCGTCCCAGACCACACGAAATCCCTGATGGCAGGTGGTGCTGTCGGGCGAATTCGCCGACCGCGCCGCGATCCGATAGCGATAGCAATAGCTGCGATGACAGAGGTAGGATCCGCCTTTCAGCACGCGAAACCCGCGCAACGCATCCGCGCGCGCCCGTGCCTCCTTGCGCAGCGATTGGACCGTGAACCGGTCTTCCATCCACTCCCAGACATTGCCCGCCATATTGTAAAGCCCGTAGCCATTCGGCGCATAGCTGCGGACCGGGGCGGTGGCGGCGTGGCCATCGGCGGCGGTGTTGCGGACCGGGAACTGGCCCTGCCAGATGTTGCAGGGCAGGAAGGCGGTGTCGTCGGGATCCCTGTCGCCCCATGGAAACCGCACGTCCCCCAACCCGCCGCGGGCCGCATGTTCCCATTCCGCCTCGCGCGGCAGGCGTCCGCCCACCCAGGCCGCATAGGCGCAGGCGTCATGCCAGGACACATGCACCACAGGGTGATCCGGGTGCCACATCGCGGCGGCTGTCCCCGGTCCGGCGATGTCGCGCCATGACGCGCCATCGACCCGGCGCCACCATTCGGCGTCTTGGACGGCTTGGGTAGGGGCGGCGCTGTCGGGCAGGAAATGCCAGAACACGAAAGACCAGCCAAGGCGCTCGGCCTCTGTCACATGGCCGGTTGCGGCGACGAAGTCGGCGAATTCCGCGTTGGTCACCGCTGTGGCCGCCATCAGGAAGGGCTTCAGTCGAACCCGCCGCAAAGGCGCCTCGCCATCCAGCGGGATTTCGTCGCGTTGAGTGCCAAGCAGGGCCTTGCCGCCAGGGATGCGCTGCACGGCGGCCGAATAGCGGTGCAACTGCGACTTGGTTGGGGGCTTGACGACGGACACTGTGCGAGACGCCGGTGGGGCACAACCACAGGGGCCGCCCGCCGCGGCGTCATTCATCGCCTGAACCCGCGAATGTGGCGTCTTCGGCTTCTTCGTTTGCGGCGAACCCGAACTCCTTGGATTCTGCATAATACCAGTCGGGCAGGCAATCCTCCAACGCCTCTGCCATCATGGCATGGGCCGGATGATCGGGGCCAAGGTTCTTCATGCCCCACCAATCGGACGTTATATCAAACAGTTCCGTGCTGCCATCGGCGTAGCGGATAAAGCGGTAGTCGCCGAAACGGATGCCGGTGGACCCGGCAAAGAAGATCGGGATCGGTCGTTCCACAGGGCGCGCCCCTGTCATGCACGGCACAAGCGATTTGCCCGGGCTGTCGGGGATCGGCGGCAGGCCGAACCAGTCCAGCACCGTCGGGCCGACATCCACCAACGCCACCGGGTCTTCGACCACACGGCCCACCGGGTTGGCCGGGTCGTGCAGGATCAGGGGCACACCCGCCACCTGTTCCCACAGCGAGGATTTGCGGAAACGGTTCTTTTCGCCCAGATGAAAACCGTGATCCGACAAGATCACCACGCGGGTATTGTCGGCATGACGCGAGGATTTCAGTTTGTCCCAGACCTGCCCGAGGTAGTGATCGGCATGGGTCAGTGCGGCGAAGTAGTTGCGCACGCTTTTCTGCCAATAGGTGCGTTTGGTCGTATCCTTGTTTTCGATCATGTACTGGTCGGCATAGGGATTGTGATCCCAGCCGCAGCGCCATGCGTCGGGCTGTTCAAAAAGCCCGTACTTGTAAAGTTTCTTGAATTTCAGCGGGGTAATGAAGGGCGTATGCGGGCCGAAAAACCCGACCTCGCGATAAAACGGTGCGTCGCCGCTGTAATTGTCCAGAAACGTTGAAAACGACTGCGCCGAATTGGCGTCGTGATATTTGTCATCATCGGCGTCATCCAGGGTGCACTTGCCGCCGCCATGGCCGCCAAGCGCGGTCTGGTTCCAGGTTTTCGGGAGCAGGATGTCGATGCGGAACCGCTTGCTATCGTCGTCATAAAGCCGGGTGTGGACGTCGGGGGGCAGCGGGCGGAACCCGTGATGTACCTTGCCGCCCGAGGAACAGAACCACCCCTGTTCGCGCAGACGCACGCTCCACATGTCTTCGGCCGGAATACGGTCGAACACGCTGACCTTGTTGGAAAAAACGCCCAATTGATGCGGGGATTTGCCGGACATGAAACTGGCCCGCGACGGCCCGCACAGCGGCACCTGCGCATAGGCGGCATGAAAGGCGGTCGATTGCGCGCAGATCCGGTCAAGGTTGGGTGTCTGCAACGCCTGACCGAACACGGTGCGGTATTTCCAGAACGCCACGCAATCGTCAAAACTGATCAGGACAAGGTTCGGCCGGGCGGTCGTCTGGGTCACATCGCACCTGTCGTCGGGGTCCCTCTTGGGACGCGCTGCGGGTCGCTGGCCGGGTGGCACCAGAGCCCTGTCACGGTGGACCATGGCCTGTCCGCCGGGCGGGTGCAAGTTCTGTCGGCCAGGTTGCGACACCGGGCGCGGACCCTGTGCCGGGCCGTTGCACAGAACAGGCCACTGGACGCCACCCGTGGCGCCCGACGCGGGCCGGATCGCCGTCGAATCCGGTGCCAGTCCGGTGCCAGTCCGGTGTTGGTCCGGTGCGGGACTGTGCGGTTTTCCGCACAATGCCGCCCACCTGAGTTTCTCGCGTCGTCGAAGGCAGCGCCAACACCCTGAAAAACAAGGGCCTTCGCAAAACTTGGCCGATGTGGTCGGTTTTTCTTGATAACCAGCGCGGCCATGGCACTACTGGCACACCACAGCCTCGGGGGAGAGGCTGCCAGAAATCCTAAGGGAGGACACCGCATGAAGACGTTTCTGACTGGCGCCGCAATGGCGCTTGCCCTGACCGTGACCGGCCAAGCTGCGACCGCCGCCTGTGACGCCGGCGAGATCGTGATGAAGTTCAGCCATGTGACCAACACCGACAAGCATCCGAAGGGCATCGCCGCCACCCTGCTGGCCGAGCGCGTGAACACCGAGATGAACGGCAAGGCCTGCATGGAGGTGTTCCCGAACTCGACGCTCTACACCGATGAAAAGGTGCTGGAGGCCATGCTGCAGGGCGACGTGCAATTCGCCGCGCCGTCGCTGTCGCTGTTCGAACCGATCACCAAGCAGTTCCGCCTGTTCGACCTGCCCTTCATGTTCAAGAACGTTGCCGCCGTGGACGAATTCCAGAGTTCTGACGTTGGCAAGGCGATGAAGGAATCCATGGTGCGCCGCGGCGTGCTGGGCCTTGGCTTCTGGCACAACGGCATGAAGCAGATCTCGGCCAACAAGCCCTTGCTGATGCCGTCCGACGCCAAGGGCCTGAAATTCCGGGTACAGCCGTCTGACGTGCTGGTCGCGCAGATGAACGCACTTGGCGCCACCGCGCAGCCGATGGCCTTTGCCGAGGTCTATGGCGCGTTGCAGACCGGCGTCGTGGACGGGCAGGAAAACTCGTGGTCGAACATCTACGGCCAGAAGTTCTTCGAAGTGCAGGACGGCATCACCGAAACCAACCACGGCATCATCGACTACCTGCTGGTGACCAGCGTGGATTTCTGGGAGGCCTTGCCGGCCGATGTACGTGACCAGTTGAACACCATCATCAACGAAGTCACCACCTCGCGCAACGAGGCCGTGAACCAGGTTGACGCCGATGCCCGCGCCGCAATTCTGGCCGCAGGCGGCAAGGTCGTCGAACTGACCGCCGAACAGCGGGCGGCTTGGGTTGATGCGATGAAGCCGGTCTGGGCCCAGTTCGAGGCCGAAGTCGGTGCCGACAACATCGCCGCCGCGCAGGCGATCAACGCCAAGCACTGATGGGTTGAACTTGGGCGGTTCTGGTCCGTTGCCGGACGGGGACCGCCCTTTCTGCATGTTGCAGCGAAAGGGAGTGACGCCATGTCGGGCCAGTCCGCCTACCGCCCCAAGGGGATGTTGGGCCAGATCGTGCATGATTTCGAAGAAACCGCCATCGCGCTGATGCTGGGCGTCATGACGGTGTTGACCTTCGTCAACGTCATCCTGCGCTACGTGTTCAATTCGATGGTGATCTGGGGTCTGGAAGTTGTGCTGGTCCTGTTCGCGTGGCTGGTGCTGTTCGGCATTGCCTATGGCTTCAAGATCACGTCGCATCTTGGCGTCGATGCGATCACCAATCTGGCCAACCCGCGATGGAAACGCATCTTTGCGCTGGTCTCGGCGGCGGCCTGCCTGTTCTATGCCATGCTGTTGCTGAAAGGCGCGTGGGATTACTGGGCGCCCTTTGCCGGTTTGCCGGAAACCACCGGGCGCTGGTTCCCGACCGGGTTCAACCCCGCCACCCGCGACCGCGCCTTTTTCGAAACCGATCAGGTGCCGATGCTGGGCATCTTCCGCTTTCTGGAAGACCTGATCAATCAGGGTGAAACCTACGCCAAACTGCCCCGCGTCGTGCCCTATACCATGCTGCCCGTCGCCGCCGCGCTGATCCTGCTCAGGCTGGTGCAGGCCACCATCGAAATCGTGCAAGGCAAGCGCGACAGCCTGATCGTCAGCCATGAAGCCGAGGATGCCGTAGCCGAAGCACGCGCCGCCGACATGGCTGTGCCGGGAGCGCGTTGAGCCATGGAAGTCATTGTCCTTTTCACCCTCGTGATCGGTCTGATGTTGATCGGCGTGCCGATCGCGGTGTCACTGGGCCTGTCGTCCATGGTGGTGCTGCTGGCGTTTTCCGACACCTCGATGGCCTCGATTTCCGCGCAATTATATAACGCGATGGCGGGGCATTACACGCTGCTGGCCATTCCGTTCTTCGTGCTGGCCTCGTCGTTCATGTCCACGGGTGGCGTGGCGAAACGGATCATCCGGTTTTCGGTCGCCTGCGTCGGGCACCTGCGCGGCGGGCTGGCGATTGCGGGCGTGTTTGCCTGCATGCTGTTTGCGGCGCTGTCGGGGTCCAGCCCGGCGACCGTGGTGGCCATCGGATCCATCGTCATCGGCGCCATGGTCAAGGCGGGCTATACCAAGGATTTCGCCGCCGGCGTCATCTGCAACGCCGGAACGCTGGGCATCCTGATCCCGCCGTCCATCGTGATGGTGGTCTATGCCAGCGCCACGGATGTGTCGGTGGGGCGGATGTTCCTCGCTGGTGTCATCCCCGGCATCATGGCGGGCACCATGCTGATGATCACGATCTACGTCATGGCGCGGTTTTACAACATGCCCAAGGGCGAATGGCTGGGCTGGGGCGAGGTCGGCGCCAGTTTCGCCGATGCGTTCTGGGGGCTGATGCTGATCGTGATCATCATGGTGGGGATCTATGGCATCCCCGGCGTGACCGGCGCGATCTTCACCCCGACCGAGGCCGCCGCGGTCGCAGCCGTCTATGCCTGTGTGATCGCCCTTTTTGTCTATCGCGACATGGGGCCCCTGAAGGGCCGCAACGGCGGGCGCCCGCTCTCGTTGATGCGTGCACCCTATGCGCTTGTCACCGGGTTCTTTCACCGCGATACCCGCGACACGCTGTTGGAAGCAGGCAAGCTGACCATCATGCTGATGTTCATCATCGCCAACGCGCTGATCCTGAAACATGTGCTGACAGACGAGCAGATCCCGCAGCAGGTGGCGAATTACATGCTGGCGCAGGGTTATGGCCCGATCACCTTCCTGATCCTTGTCAACATCATCCTGCTGATCGGCGGGCAGTTCATGGAACCCTCGGGACTGATCGTCATCGTGGCGCCGCTGGTGTTCCCGATTGCCATCGCATTGGGGATCGACCCGATCCATCTGGGTATCATCATGGTGGTGAACATGGAAATCGGCATGATCACGCCGCCGGTGGGTCTGAACCTGTTCGTGACATCCGGCATCGCCAACATGTCGATGATGCGGGTGGTCAAGGCTGCGCTGCCGTTCCTGGCGGTGCTGTTCGTGTTCCTGATCATCATCACCTACGTGCCGATCATTTCCACGTGGTTGCCGACATTGATCATGGGACCGGAACTGG
The DNA here is from genome assembly GCA_041741655.1 of Rhodobacterales bacterium. Lineage (GTDB taxonomy): Bacteria > Pseudomonadota > Alphaproteobacteria > Rhodobacterales > Rhodobacteraceae > UBA9554. Next base: position 4,883 of record JBGSJU010000210.1, on the reverse strand, counting down.
TGGTGAAGTAACCGGGGCGTCGGTTGCGACTGGTCCCGACATGTCGGGACCGGTCCGCGGCGTGCCGGGCCACCTGATGCGGCTTCATCGCGGCGGGCTACCCGATCATTAGCACCAGAGCGGTCAGCAGGCCGAAGACCAGCGCGGCAATCAGCACCCCCGCCAGAACGGGCATCAACACCATCATCAGCCAATGCGCCGTCCTGCGCCAGGCCCGGCGCAGGCGGGGCATGCGGGGGAGCCGCGCGCCATCGAGGGCGTGGCGATGGTGAAGATGGGTGTTGGTTGCCGGAGTGGTCATAGGTGCCTCGTATGACTGGTCGTTTTCGGATGCCGGAACGGTTGCGCCACTGCAATGACCCAAAAGCCCCGGCTGCTTCGGTCCTGTCCGTTACAAGGATCCTCTGCGGAAGATCCATGGGCGGAGACAATTCGAAGTTGAGTGACCACAACCCCAAAACTGGGCAGGTCACACTAGCAACGTTTAGATTCGGAGTTTATTCCACAGTTGAAACAGAAAAATGAAACTTTAACGTGCAGAGCGCGCGTCAAATGGGCGGAATGGCAAATCCGGGCGGCGCCAGCGTGAATCCGCCGAAGCGAAACCCCGGCGAGACGCTGCACGACACCAACGTCCACGCTCCGGTGCTGCGCGCGGCCTGCCAATGCGCGGCGGGCACGATGCGCTGGGGCATCTGGTCTGCCATCAGATCCGGGCCCAGCAGAGCTTCGACCGCCGGTCCGGCCTCTGACGCGGCCAATGACAGCACCAGCGGTGACCCCGCATGCCAATACCAGATTTCGGTGGCATCCACCTTGTGCCAATGGCTATGTTCCCCGTCCCGCAGCAAGAACAGGATGGCGGTACCGCTGGGACGTGTCCCGGGGTCTGCCTCAGCCACCCATGTCTGGCGATACCACCCGCCTTCCGGATGGGGCGCAAGGTCCAGCGTGGTGATGATCTGGTCTGCGGTCATGCCGGGGAACACGGGCGGGGTCATCGCGTCAGCACGAGTTTGTTGTCCGCGATCTCGATCCGCGAGAACCGTGACTGGTAGGACATGCCGAGCAAGGACCCCACCATGTCGCCATCGTTGACGAAGGCCCGCACACCCCGGTCTTCGATGGCACCGACAGCGATGCGGTCGATCACGACGGGGGCGGTGCGCACCTCGCCGTTCGCGGTGCGGGCGCGGCCCAGAAACACCAGATCGGCTTCGGCAAACCCGGCACGGGCGGCATCGGCGCGGCTCAGCACCAGTTCCGTCGCCCCGGTATCGACGATAAAGGCGATGTCGGCCCCGTTCACGGCGGCGGTCAGGTGAAAATGCCCGTCCGGCCCGCGCGGCAGCACGATCTGCCCGGTTTCGGTCATCACCGCCTGCACCGGCAAAACCGTGCGGCGGATATCACCCCACAGACCGGCCACCGCGATCACCCCCAGAAAGATCAATCCCCAGATGGCCGCATGTTGCAGCGTCCGTGACAGGTTGGCCCGCGCCTGCAGGATGAACCAGCCCGCCAGCACGCCGGCCAACAGCGTCAGATAGGCCAGCGAGGCCCAGTCATTCGACGTCATGTCTGCCCTCCCATGTCTGCCCTTTGTTGTGCCAGACATAAGGCGTGTTTCGCCCGTCGGGTAAGGGTCGGCGGCAGATCAGGCGACGCCGCCGAACCCGAAGGCCAAAAGCCCGTCGATCACGAATTGCACCGAAAGCGCCGCCAAAAGCATGCCAAGAATGCGCGTGACGATATTGGTCCCGACACGGCCCAGACCCCGCTCGATCGCCCCGGCCATCAGGAACAGGCAGAAAACGATCACCAGAACCGACGCCATCACCGCCAGCACGGTCAGATAGCCGGTGACCCCCGGTTGCTGCGCGGTCAGCAGGATCATCGTGGCAATCGCGCCGGGTCCCGCGATCAGCGGGATGCCGATGGGAAAGATCGACGGATCCGGGCGTTCCTCGGCGCTGTCTTCGCGCCGCTTCGTGCGGCGTTCGAACAGCATGTCCAGCGCGGTCAGAAACAACAGGATGCCGCCGGCGATGCGGAAGGCCGGCATGCGGATGCCGACAAATCCCAGCACCGCCTCGCCGAACAGACCGAACAGCGCCAGAATGCCAAAGCCCACCACACAGGCCCGCAGACCGATGGCGCGGCGTTCGCGCGTCTCTGCGCCATGCGTCAGGGCCACGAACAAGGGCGCCAGACCGATGGGATCGATCACGACGAACAGCGTGGCAAAGGTCGTGATCAGAAACGTGATGTCCATGCCCGTTGCTATCAAGCGGAGCGGCTACGCCGCAACATGATATCTCGTCGTCGCCTGCGGCTTCTCCTCGGGGTGCCTCCGGCGGGGATATTTGGCAACCAGAGAAGCCGCTGGACGCGTCCATGCTTCTTCGGTTCCGAAATACCCCGGGGGGTGAGCCCCGGACCTGATCCGGGGCGACGGGGGCAGCGCCCCCCTGCGCCGTCCGATCAGACGCGCGTCAGCGCCTCCAGCCGATCCTGCGCGGCCAGCCAAAGCGCCTCCGCCTTGGCTTCGGCGGCTTCCAGTTCGGCGAATTTGCGGTTCCACATGTCCAGATCTGCGCGGCGGGATTCATCATACAGCATCGGATCGGCCATGATGCTGGTCAGCTTTGCCCGCATGTCGGCAAGTTTTTCCAGCCGTTCCTCGGCCTTGCGGACCTCGATTTTCAGGATCTGCGCTTCGTCACGCGACACGGCGCGGGCGGGTTTTGCCGCCTTTTCGCTGTTCTTTTCAGGCCGCGCCGGGCCGTCCTGCGACAACAGCATGGTGCGGTAGGCGTCCAGATCATCCTCATAGGGTGTCACGCGGCCATCTTTCACCAGCCACAACCGGTCGGCCACCAGCGACAGCAGATGCATGTCATGGCTGACAAGGATCACGGCGCCGGTATAGGCGGTCAGTGCCTCGACCAGCGCCTCGCGGCTTTCGATGTCCAGATGGTTGGTGGGTTCGTCAAGGATCAGGAGATGCGGCGCGTCCAGCGTCGCCAGCAGCAGCGACAGCCGCGCCTTCTGCCCGCCGGACAGGCGGCCGACCACGGTTTCCGCCTGATCTGCGCCTAGGCCAAAGCCGGCCAGCCGCGCGCGCAGTTTCGCCTGATGTTCGCCGGGGCGGGCCGATTGCAGGTGCTGGATCGGCGTTTCATCGACGAACAATTCATCGACCTGATGCTGGGCGAAGAACCCGATGCGCAGTTTCGATGACCGCACCAGCGACCCCGACAACGCGGGCAGGCGGGCGGACAAGAGTTTCGCCAGCGTGGATTTGCCCTGCCCGTTGCGGCCGAGCAGCGCGATGCGGTCGTCCTGATCGATGCGCAGGTTCAGGTGGTTCAGCACGATGGTGTTGCCATAGCCCGTGGCGATATTGTCGCAGACCAGAATGGGCGGCGACAGCGGCTCGGGTTCGGGGAATGTGAACACCGTGCGCGCCGCCTCTTCGGGGGCGCGGATGGTTTCCATCTTTTCCAGCATCTTGACGCGGGCCTGCGCCTGTTTCGCCTTGGACGCCTTGGCCTTGAACCGGTCCACGAAGCTTTGCAGATGGGCGCGGCGCAGGTCCTGCTTTTTCGCCTGCGCCGACAGCACGGCGCGTTGTTCGGCGCGGGTGCGGGCAAACGTGTCGTAGCCGCCGGAATACAGCGTCAGCTTGCGCTCATCCAGATGCAGGATTGCGCCGACCGCGCGGTTCAACAGCCCGCGGTCATGGCTGATGATCAGCACGGTATGGGGGTATTTCTGCAGATAGCCTTCCAGCCACAACGCGCCTTCAAGGTCCAGATAGTTGGTCGGTTCGTCCAACAAGAGCAGGTCGGGCTGGGCGAACAGCACGCCGGCAAGCGCCACCCGCATCCGCCAGCCGCCCGAGAACGCCGAACAGGGCATCTGCTGTTCCGCCGCATCAAAGCCCAGGCCGCGCAGGATGGAGCTGGCGCGCGCCTCGGCGCCCCAGGCGTCGATGTCAGCCAGCCGCATCTGGATATCGGCGATTCGGGTGGGGTCGGTGGCGGTATCTGCTTCGGCCAACAGGCTGGCGCGTTCCAGATCGGCGGCCAGCACGGTGTCCAACAGCGAGACCTCGTTGCCCGGCACCTCTTGCGCCACGCCGCCGATTTTCGCCCGTGACGGCAGCGAAATCTCGCCGCCGTCCAGCGTCAGCTCGCCCCGGATCAGCTTGAACAGCGTGGTCTTGCCCGCGCCATTGCGCCCGACAAGGCCCACCTTGTGGCCTTCGGGGATCAGCGCCGATGCACCTTCGAACAACGGGCGGCCTTCGACGGAATAGCTGATGTCAGTGATGCGCAACATATGTGCGCCCTAGCAGAGCGCGGCGGGCTGTTCCAGTGGTTGCCCCCGGATATGTCGCAGGCTAGGTCTGGCGTGAAGGAGTCTGCCCGATGACCCGCACCCCAGCCCCCAGAACCGCACCCAGCCTGACGACCCTGATCCTGCTGACCGCGCTGTCGGTGCTGACCTTGAACATGTTCCTGCCGTCGCTGTCGCGCATCGCCGCCGATTTTCAGGCGGATTACGCGCTGGTCTCGCTGTCGATCGGCGGTTATCTGGCGGTCTCGGGCGTGGTGCAACTGGTCATCGGTCCGCTGTCCGACCTGTATGGCCGCCGCCCCGTGATGATCTGGTCCATGGTGCTGTTCGTGCTGGCGTCCTTAGGTTGCTTTCTGGCCCCGTCGGTCGAGCTGTTTCTGGCATTCCGCATGCTGCAATCCACCGGCATCGCCGGGATGGTGCTGTCGCGGGCCGTGGTGCGCGACATGTATCCGCAGGCGGAGGCCGCCCGCGTGCTGGGCGTGATCGGCATGGCGATGGCGCTGGCGCCGCTGCTG
>JBGSJU010000209.1:0-2431 GCA_041741655.1 Rhodobacterales bacterium | reverse complement strand
CAAGCCGCACCAGATTTCCGGCGGCCAGCGGCAGCGCGTGGCCTTGGCGCGCAGCCTGGCGCGCGCGCCGAAACTGTTGTTGCTGGATGAACCGCTGGGCGCGCTGGACAAGAAGCTGCGCGAGGAAACCCAGTTCGAGCTGATGGATATTCAGGAAAAAACCGGCACCACATTCGTCATCGTCACCCATGATCAGGAAGAGGCGATGACGGTCTCGTCCCGCATCGCCGTGATGGACGAGGGCCGCATCATCCAGGTCGCCACCCCATCGGTGATCTATGAACAACCCAATTCGGTCTATGTCGCGGATTTCATCGGCGATGTGACCATCATCGAAGGCTCGGTGCGCAGCACAGGCCCGGTCTATGAAATCGACTGGGCCGAGGGCTTGCCGCCACTGCGGACCGCATCGCCCCTGTCGCTGGCGGTCGGCCAGCGTTGCCATATCGCCATCCGCCCCGAAAAGGTCGAGGTGCATCACGAAAAACCCGACGATGACAACGCCCTGCAAGGGCGTATCATCGACGTTGGCTATGGCGGCAACCTGTCCACCTACAACATCCGGCTGGCCAACGGCAAATTCCTGCGCGCGCAAAGTTTCAATACCGAACGCAAGACCAAGCAGGAGTTTACCTGGGAAGACGACGTCTGGGTCAGCTGGACCGACCATTGCGCCATCCTGTTGGCGGAATAGGGGGGATGATGCGCAAGCTGCCCTTGATCGCCGTTCCCTACCTCTGGCTGCTGGTGCTGTTTCTGCTGCCGTTTGCGATCGTATTTAAGATCAGCATGAGCGACGCCGCACTCGCAATCCCGCCCTACACTTTCGAACCAGACTTGGGAGAAGGATGGGAAGGTTTCAAAGCCTTTATTCGAGACATGTTGGAAAACTATGTTTTCCTGACCGAAGACGCCCTGTATTGGAAGGCCTACCTGTCGTCGCTGCAAATCGCGGCGATTTCGACGTTTTTCGCGCTGCTGGTGGGCTTTCCCATCGCCTATGGCATGGCGCAGGCCCCCGATGAATGGCGGCCCACGCTGATGATGCTGGTGATCCTGCCGTTCTGGACGTCGTTCCTGATCCGGGTCTATGCGTGGATGGGGATCCTGTCGACCGAGGGATTCCTGAACCAGTTCCTGTTGTGGCTGGGCGTGATCGACGCGCCGCTGACGCTGCTGAACACCCAGAACGCGGTCTATATCGGCATCGTCTATACGTATCTGCCATTCATGATCCTGCCGATCTATTCGGCGCTGGAAAAGCTCGACACCTCGCTGATCGAGGCCGCCGAGGATCTGGGCTGCACCCGGACCAAGGCGTTCTGGCTGATTACGGTGCCCTTGTCGCGGCCCGGCATCATCGCGGGCTGTTTTCTGGTGTTCATCCCGGCCTTGGGCGAATTCGTCATCCCGTCGCTGCTGGGCGGGTCGGAAACCCTGATGATCGGCAAGGTGCTGTGGGAAGAATTCTTCAACAACCGTGACTGGCCGGTGGCCAGCGCCGTGGCGGTGGTGCTGTTGTTGATCCTGATCGTGCCCATCGTGCTGTTCCAGCGCAACGAACAGAAGCAACGCGAGGCGGGCAAATGAGGCGGCTTTCGTGGTTCAATGTCACCTCGCTGACGCTTGGCTTTGCCTTTCTGTATCTGCCGATGGTCATTCTGGTGATCTACAGCTTCAACGAGTCGAAGCTGGTCACGGTCTGGGCCGGGTTTTCGACCAAATGGTACGGCGAATTGTTCCGCAATCAGGCGTTTCTGGACGCGGCTTGGGTCACCATCAAGGTCGCGGTCGCGGCGTCCACGCTGGCGACCGTGCTGGGCACCATGGCGGCGCTGGTGCTTGTCCGCGTCGGACGGTTTCCGGGCCGCACACTGTTTTCCGGCATGATCTATGCACCCCTCGTGATGCCCGAAGTCATCACCGGACTGTCGCTGCTTTTGCTGTTCATCTCGCTGGGGGTGGATCGCGGCGTGTTCACCATCATCCTCGCGCATACCACATTCGCCATGTGCTACGTGTCGGTCGTGGTGTCATCGCGGCTGGTGACGTTTGATCAGTCGCTGGAGGAAGCGGCGCTGGACCTTGGCTGTTCGCCGTTCAATGCGTTTCGGCTGGTCACGTTGCCGATTATTGCACCGGCGGTGATTTCCGGCTGGCTCTTGGCCTTCACCCTCTCGCTGGACGATCTGGTGATCGCGTCCTTTACCGCCGGGCCATCGGCGACGACCCTGCCGATCAAGATCTTTTCTGCGGTGCGGTTGGGCCTGTCACCCGAAATCAACGCCCTGTCCACCATCATGATCGGCATCGTCGCGGTGGCGGTCATCGGCACGTCGCTGGCCACCAAACGCGCGGCGGTGCGGGCGCAACGCGACGAACAGGCCGCGGCCCGCGCGACCGGATGATGCAACGGATCTTTGGCGCGCAT
>JBGSJU010000208.1:0-6490 GCA_041741655.1 Rhodobacterales bacterium | reverse complement strand
GCCACCGCCAGCGCCTGCATCACATCCCCCGCCATGCCGCGACCGCGCACGCCGGGGCGGATCCACAATTCCTCGACCCGGCCCACCAGCCCGCCCTGCAACGGCGACCAACCGAAGGACATCGCGACATAGCCCACCGGGCTGACACCCGGCCCCAGAAGGTAACAGGCGCCATGCGGCGACCCGTCCAGCAACTCGCCAAAGGCGATGTTCGGGTCACGTTTGCGCCCCGCTTCGGCATCCGCCTGCGCGACAAGTGCCATCAGGCGCAATGCATCATCAGCGGTGCACAGGTGCAGCGCGGTCATAGCCAGCCCAACCTTTCCGTCAGCAATGCAAACAGCCCGTCGGCATCGACATCGCGCAGGAACAGCGCGTTCGGTTCCCGCTTTGTCACGCGCCACCAGTCGGCCACCGTCATGCCCATGGTCAGTTCGGATTGCACCTCGATTTCTACATTGATGTGGCGGCCTGAAAACAGGTCGGGACGCAGCAGGTAGGCGGTGACGCAGGGGTCGTGCAGCGGCGCACCCGGTGTGCCGTATTTCGCCAGATCGAAGCGTTCAAAAAACTCGGTCATCTGCGCCACCGCCTCGCCGACAGGGGTGCCCAACGCGCGAAACGCGTCGTTGCGCGCCTTGGTCACCAACACCTTGTGCGTCACATCCAAGGGCAGGACAACCAGCGGCACGCCCGACCGGAACACGATCCGCGCCGCCTGCGGATCGACATAGATGTTGAACTCGGCGGTGGGGGTGATGTTGCCGACCTCGAAATAGGCACCACCCATCAGCACGATTTCCCGGATGCGCGGGATGATGTCGGGGGCCTTTTCCAGCGCCATGGCGATATTGGTCAAGGGGCCCAGCGGGCACAGCGTGACCGCCCCGGCGGGTTCCGCGCGCAAGGTGTCGATGATGTAATCCACCGCGTGCTGCGCCTGCATCGGCATCACCGGATCGGGCAGGACCGGGCCATCCAGCCCCGACTGGCCATGCACATGTTCCGCCGTGACCAGATCGCGCCCCAGCGGGCGGTCGCAGCCGGCGAATACCCGGGTTTCGGGCCGCCCGGCCAGTTCGCAGATCATCCGCGCATTGCGCGCCGTCAGATGCAGCGGCACGTTGCCCGCCACGCATGTGATCCCCAGCACCGCCAGTTCCGGGCTGGCCAGCGCCAGCAGGATCGCCACGGCATCGTCCTGGCCGGGGTCCGTGTCGATGATGATCTTGCGCGTCATGCTGTCCTCCCGCGATGCGAGGGATGCACGGGCTCGCGTGTCCTGTCCAGAAGGCAGCAGGGCAGGGCGCAGAAAAACGCCGCCCCCGCGATTTGGCGGGAACGGCGTGTGGAACCAGGGTCAGCCGTCGAAATTGACTTCCTCGATCAGTTTCAACGCGGCGGGGCGCAGTTTCGCCAGATCCATCAGGTTGACGTCATCGGCGGTAAAGCTGCCCCAGCTTTGCACCACCGCATCCGGTTCGGACCCCACCGCGATGGGATATTCGGCGTTGGCCTCGGCATAGATCGCCTGCGCCTTGGGCGAGGTCAGGAATTCCATCATCTGCAGCGCCGCCGCCTTGTTGGGCGCGGCCTTGGTCATCGCCACGCCCGAGATGTTCACATGCGTGCCGCCATCCTTGAACGTCGGGAACACGATCCGCACGCTGTCCGCCCAGGCGGTCTGTTCCGGGTCCTTCAGCATCTGCGCCATGTAATAGGTATTGCCCAAGGAGATGTCGCATTCCCCGGCCCAGATCGATTTCACCTGACTGCGGTCGTTGCCTTCTGGCTTTTTCGCCAGATTGGCCTTCACGCCCTCAAGCCAGGTTTTCGTCGCGTCCGGGCCAAGGTGATGCAGCACCGCTGCCGTCAGGCCGACGTTATAGGCATTGGTGAAGGGGCGGGTGCAGATGCGGCCCTGCCATTTCGGGTCGGCCAGATCCTCGTATGTGGTGATGTCGCCATCCGCGACCCGGTCCTTGGACGCATAGACGATCCGGGCGCGGGTGGTCAGGCCCCACCAATGCCCCTCGGGGTCATGATAGGCGGCGGGAACATTGGCGGTCAGGGCGGCGCTGGTCACCGGCTGCGTCACTCCCGCGGCTACCACCTCGGCCAGACGGGCGATATCGACGGTCAGCACCAGATCGGCGGGGCTGCGGTCGCCCTCGGCCACCAGCCGCTCCACCATGCCCTTTTCCAGATAGGCGACGTTGACCTTGATGCCCGTGTCGGCGGTGAACGCTTCCGTCAAGGGCGCGATCAGGTCGGGCTGGCGGTAGGAATAGATGTTCACCTCCTGCGCCAGCAGGGGCAGGGCGGTGGTCAGGGTCATAAGGGTGGCAAGGGGCAGGGTCGCAAAGGGCTGGACACGCATGGGATCACTCCTGTTCGGCGGTTTTCATGCCACCGTGATAGCCCGAGTCTTTTTGTCAGGTCAATACCCGAGTAGTTCACTTGGGTTTTGAAGCCTTGTCCTGTCGGCGCGCTTCGTTCCACAGCGCGTCCATTTCGGTCAGGTCCGACTCGGCCGGGCTGCGGCCCTCTGCCGCCAGCCGTGCCTCGATATGGGCAAACCGGCGGGTGAATTTGGCGTTTGCGCCGCGCAGGGCGGCTTCGGGGTCGATGTCCCAATGGCGGGAAAGGTTCGCCATCACGAACAACAGGTCGCCGAATTCCTCTGTCACCTCGGCCTGTGACAGTGTGGCGCGGGCCTCGCGCAACTCGGTCAGTTCCTCGGCCAGCTTGTCCAGAACCTGCCCGTCATCCGGCCAGTCGAACCCCACCCGCGCCGCGCGCTTCTGCAATTTCACCGCCCGCATCAACGCAGGCAGGCCCAACGCAACCCCGTCCAGCACGCCTTTCTGGGCCTTGCCCGCGCGTTCCGCCGCCTTGATGCGTTCCCAGTCCGCGGTTTGCTGCCCGGCGGATTTGTCGCGCGATTCGGCACCGAACACATGCGGATGCCGCGCCACCATCTTGTCGGACATGGTGTTGGCCACGTCGTCAAAGCTGAACAGGCCGCGTTCACTTGCCATCTGGGCATGGAACACCGACTGGAACAGCAGATCGCCCAGTTCACCCTTCAACTCGGCCCAATCCTGCCGGTCGATGGCATCGGCAACCTCATAAGCCTCTTCGATCGTATAGGGGGCAATGCTGGCGAAATCCTGTTCCAGATCCCAAGGACAGCCGCGTTCAGGGTCGCGCAGCCGCGACATGATCGCCACCAGCCGTGCGATACCGCCTGCCGGGTCGTGAATGAGGTCGTCAGCCATTGCGATTGCCCCGTGTTTCGTGTTGTTTACCAAGGTGGCGTAGCGCCGCCGGGGAGTCCAGAGATGGCCGTCATCAACCGCATCGCAGGCTTTGCCGACGACATGACCGCATGGCGGCGCCATCTGCACGCGCATCCGGAAATCGCGTTCGATTGCGTGAAGACCGCCGCCTATGTGGTTGACCGGCTGCGGGAATTCGGTGTGGATGCCATCCACGAAGGTCTGGCGAAAACCGGCGTGGTGGCCTTGATCAATGGGCGCGCGCCCGGCCCGGTGATCGGGTTGCGCGCCGATATGGACGCGCTGCCGATCCCCGAGGAGACGGGGGCGGACTATGCCTCGCTGGTGCCCGGCGCGATGCATGCCTGCGGCCATGACGGCCATACCGCCATGCTTCTGGGCGCGGCGAAATACCTGTCCGAGACGCGGAATTTCGCCGGCACCGTTGCGCTGATCTTTCAGCCCGCCGAAGAAGACGGCGGCGGTGCGGGCGTGATGGTGGACGAAGGCGTGCTGGACCGCTTTGCAATCAGCGAAATCTACGCGCTGCACAATGCGCCGGGCGTGCCCGAGGGGCAGTTCTACACCACCCCCGGCCCGATCATGGCAGCGGTGGATACGTTTCACATCCACGTCACCGGGCGCGGCGGCCATGGCGCGATGCCGCATGAAACAGCAGACCCCGTTGTGGCGGCCTGCGGGATTGTCATGGCGATTCAGACCATTGTCAGCCGCAATCACTATGCGCTGGACGATCTGGTGATTTCGGTGACGCAGATCCACACCGGCATCGCCGAGAACATCGTGCCCGAAACCGCCTATATCAACGGCACCGTGCGCACCTTTGACCCAGCGGTGCAGGCGATGGTGCAGCGGCGGCTGGCGGACATCACCACAGGCGTTGCGGCGGGTTACGGCGTTGCGGCGGAATTGCGCTATGACGTCTGGTATCCGCCCACCGTCAACGACCCCGCCAAGACCGCCTTTGCCGCCGAAGTTGCCGCCGAGATTGTCGGCACCGACATGGTCGAACCCGAGGCGGGCCGCGAGATGGGGGCAGAGGATTTCGCCTATTTCCTGCAGGCCCGCCCGGGCGCCTACCTGTTTCTGGGGCAGGGCGATGGCGCGTCGCTGCACCATCCGAAATATGATTTCAATGACCGGATCGCGCCGATCGGCGCGTCATTCTTTGCGCGCATCGCCGAACGCGCGCTGCCGCTGGAGGGCTGAATGGCACTGGAAGACGCGAAGACTCAGGTTGATCAGGCGTTTACACGTGACAATGCACGTGGCCTGTCGTTCGAGAATGCCTTTGGCGGCGCGGTCAGTTTCCTGCGCCGGCGCTATACCAAGGACCTGAGCACGGCCGATATCGCCGTCACCGGCGTGCCCTTCGATCAGGCGGTGACGCATCGCACCGGCACGCGTTTCGGGCCCCGCGCGATCCGCGAGGCGTCGTGCCTGCAACCTTACGATCCGCCCTATGGCTGGGGCTATGACCCGCTGGGCGAATTCGCCGTGGTCGATGCCGGGGATCTGGCCTTCGATTATGCCAAGACGTCGGAATTCCCCGCGACCTTGCAACGTCATGCCGAGGGCATTCTGGCGCAGGGCGCGGCAATGGTCACGCTGGGCGGCGATCATTTCATCACGTTGCCCTTGTTGCGCGCCCATGCGGCAAAATATGGCCCCTTGTCGGTGATCCAGTTCGACGCCCATACCGACCTGTGGCAGGACGATGACTTTGACCGCATCGACCATGGCACCTTCCTCTACAAGGCGGTGAAACTGGGGCTGATCGACCCGGCAACCTCGGTGCAGGTCGGCATCCGCACGGAATGTCCGGATTATCTGGGCGTCAACATGATCGACGCCCGCACGGTGCATGAACAGGGCGCGGCGGCCATTGCGGCGCGGGTCAAGGCCATCGTTGGCGAAAGGCCCGCCTACATCACCTTCGACATCGACGCTCTGGACCCGGCCTTTGCCCCCGGTACCGGCACGCCGGTCTGGGGCGGGCTGTCATCGGCGCAGGCGGCCATCATCCTGCGCGATCTGGCGGGCATCAATCTGGTCGGCGGCGATGTGGTCGAGGTGTCGCCACCCTATGACCACGGCCTGATCACCGCGGTCGCCGGTGCGCATGTGGCGATGGAACTGATCGCCTTGTGGGGTTGGACGCGCAGAGGGAAAAGCCGCGCATGATCAAGGTCCTGTGGGTTGTTCTTGCAGTTCTGGCGCTGTTCGCCGTTTATGTCCGGCTGGCGCCGTCGGACCCCGTGCGCTGGCATGTCGCGGTGGAAGGCGGTGACGCCGACTTCATGGGCGGCATCCGCCGTGTGCTGCCGGGGCAGGCGGGTGATCTGGCGGCGTTGGATGCGATCATCCGGGCCACGCCGCGCACCACATGGCTGGCCGGTTCGGTCGCCGAGGGGCGCATCACCTACATCACCCGGTCGCGGTTGTGGTGGTTCCCGGATTATACCACCGTCGAGGCGCGCGGGGACGATCTGGCGATCTGGTCGCGGTTGCGCTTTGGTGGCAGCGATCTGGGTGTGAATGCCGCGCGGCTAGCCCGCTGGCTGACTGCCCTCAACCAGACCTGAGGTCTGGCAGCCATCGCTGATCTTGCGCCACATCGGCACGTTCAGCGACATCTGGCATTGCGCGGTAAAGGGTTTGCCGCCCACAACCAGACATGTGGTGTCGCCGATTTCCAGCCTTTGCCGCGTGGTATCGGTGCAATAGCAATCCACGGCTTTCGGGGTCACGCTTTGTTGCCCCAGAAGAGGGTTTCGACCATCGACCAGCCTGTCGGCCAGCCCATCCGCCATCCCGGGCGAAGCGATCAGGATCAGGATCAATACACGCATGACACCAGCGTAACACGAGGCCGGGGACTTGACCAAGCACCTCGCGCGCGCCAAGGAACGCCCATCAAGGAACACCCATGCTGCCCGAAGACCGCCTGATCCAGATCATCCAGCGTTTCCAGTTTCTGGAGGCGAAGCTGGCGGCTGGCGGTGGCGATCTGGCCGCGCTGGGGCGGGAATATTCCGAACTGCGCCCCGTGGTGGCCCAGATCAATGCCTGGCAAAGCCTGCGCGACGAAATTGCCGGGGCCGAGGCGCTGCTGGCAGACCCGGACATGCGCGCCTTGGCCGAGGCGGAATTGGCCGACCTGAAGGCACGCCTGCCCGAGGCCGAAC
>JBGSJU010000207.1:0-7788 GCA_041741655.1 Rhodobacterales bacterium | reverse complement strand
GCCCGGGCTGGTCGAGGCCGCATTGATCCGCCAGTCCGCCCCACCGCGTCCGGAAAACACCTCTGCCTTGCGCGCCGCCTTGGTGTCGGGCGTGGTCGGCGCCATCGCCGGTGCCGCGCTGGTGCTGGCGGTGCTCTGGCTTGGCTAGATCCTTCATGATCCTGTCGCCTCAGGGTGCCGGATTGCGCATGGCAGTGACCTGATCGGCGCTGATCACGGCGCCATCTTCCGTCACCAGCAGGGTCTGGCCTCCATCGACCCGCGCCTCGACGATACGCGCGAAGGATTGCACCGGGGTGGTCGCCAGCAAATCCTCGCCCAGATAACTTTCGACGTTGAAGCGATACAGACCCGGCAGCAGCGCATAGCCGAATTCGTCCTTGCCGGACCATTGCAACGGACCGCCGGCAGCAGGCAGATCCAGCCGCTGCACCTCGCGGCCATTTTCCGCCGTGACCACAAGTTGGGCCCGATCTGCGGTCGCGGATGGTCGGGCTGTCATCGCAAGCGGCGTCGTTCCATCAAAGGCACGGGGCGCGGGGGTCTGCGCCTCCATCCCGACCCAAGCGCCCATTTGCGCCATTCCGGTGATCCCCAACTGTGCGGCCAGCGATTTCAGCAACTCATTTGTCTGCACCTGCTGTTCCACCGATGAGAACGTCGCAAGCTGCACCGCATATTCCGACGAATCGACCGGGTTCAGCGGGTCCTGATTTTTCAACTGAACCGTCAACATCTTCAGAAATGTTTCGAAATCCGACGCCAGCGCCTTGGTTTTCGGCGCGGTGGTTGCTGCGCTAGGCGCGGCGGCAAGGGGCGTTGCGGGCGGGGTCGCAAAGGCGGAAACTGCATCGGTCATCGGGAGCTCTTTCGGTCAGAAGCGCAGGTCAAGTCCGCCTGTCACCAGGCGTTGTGGGGCCAAGTCAGGCAATGGTGGGGGGACGGGCGCGGCCATCAGCCCGTCGTCATCCGGCGGCGACAGATGCTGTGGCGGGCGACGTTCGCCCTGCGCCTGCATGTCCAGCCGCACCGATCCATAGCCAAGGGCGCGCATGTCCTGCAGCAACTGATCCGCGTGGCGGCGCATCAAATCCAGCGTTTCAGGCCGTTCAACCGCCACGGTGACCATCATCTGGCCATCGACATGGCGCAGGGTCAACCGCACCGGACCCAGTTCTTCGGGGGATAGGCGCAATTCGATCCCGCGCCCGGCCGCCTCGGCCGGTGCGTCGGCCAGATGTCGTGCGATCTGTTGCGACAAGTCCGGCGCGGCAGCGTTCAACCGCAAGGCGTTGCGGGTATCCGCCGAGTTCGCCGGGACTCCCGTGCCATCGGGTTCGCCCAACCCGGCGAATGTTGATGTGCCGGGGTCTGCCGTGGTCGCCAAGACCGCATCGGCCGGGTTCGCCGTAGCGGTTGTCCCCGGCGTGACATCTGACTCTGTCGCGCTGCCCGGACCCGCCGTTGTGATGTCAGCCAGTCGCGCTGTCGTTCCTGTCGTTGCTGACCGCGGCCCGGTTGCAATGCTTACCGAGCCGAAATCCCCGTCCGATGGCGGCGCGGTATCCGTGGAGCCGGCGTGCATGGTTGTCGCGGACAGAACAATGGCTGGCGCGGAACCGACATTCTGACCGCCATCGGGTCGGGCTGCGAGAGCCGTTCCCGGGTCGGATCGCAGGGACTGCGGCACGGTGATGTGGGACGCATGACCGCGGTTTGCGGCGTCGGTCAGGGTTTCAGATGCTGTCAGGCCGGCATCTGGGGACATCCCTGCGTCATTGAGACGCAATGGCTTCGGGAACGACAGGTTCGGGTTGGCGGGCAATGGTTGACCGGCCTGATCACCGCCAATTTCGGGCCTGATGGGCCCGGTCGATCCGGTTTCCGACGCGGTGCGTTGCGGGGTAGGCTTGCTGGCGGCGGCTGTGGATCCTGTGAAGGCTGTCCAAGCCGCGCCTGGCATCGGTTGGTCCGACGCGGGGACCGCACGCGGCAAAGCAGAGCCGGGTTCGTACGCCAGCGCCGTTGGCACCGGGATGCCCTGCCCCGGGTCCGCGAATGTCGCGCCAGAAGCGGCCAGACCCAGCCCTGTGGCAGACAGAAGTCCGTTGGGATGGTCGGGATCAACCGCTGGATCGTGCACTGGTGGTACGACCAGGCCAGCGCCGGCCGCAGGGGCGGTCATTTGTGGATCCGGGATCCCGTCATCCGGGGTCCGATAGTGCAGGTCCGCCAGCGTTTGCGCGCCATCCCGGGCAGCATCGCCGCCGCCGGACGTCACATGCGGCGCATCGGCGGCAATCTGCGTTTCCTCAGCGGTTGGCTGCCCCGCGTCAGCCTCATCGGCGGTTTCGGCATCCGCAGCGGTGCGGTCGGTTTGGGGGGATCCCGCAGCATCAGGCGAAGGGGATGTGGCGCCAGAAGAGACGGCAGGCCGGGTCATCAAAGCGGAAAACACGGTGGAGAATTCCTTGCTGACCGCCCCATCACGCCGGACCACAGCGGCCCCGGCCATGTCGGCGGAACGGACTGGGCGCGCAAGGGCAGAGGGTGGCAGAAGTTCGGTCATGTCGGCCTCGGATCACTTCGCAATGCCCCGTTATGGCGTAGGTCCGGTTACCACTTCTTTACCGCCATCGCGCAAAATACCGAAAAACCGCACAGGATTTCTGCCATGATCCAGACCGCTTTGCTTTCACCCGCCATCCCGTCCACCGATGCGCGGCTACGGGCCGTCGCAACCCGGCTTGAGGCGACGTTTCTGGCGGAAATGCTGAAACATGCGGGACTTGGCCAAGCCCGCGATGCCTATGGCGGTGGCATCGGCGAGGACCAGTTTGCCTCGTTCCTGGCCGAAGCGCAGGCACAGGCCATGGCCGCACGTGGCGGAATCGGTCTGGCCGAAACCCTGTTCAATGC
Organism: Rhodobacterales bacterium; assembly: GCA_041741655.1. Taxonomy (GTDB): domain Bacteria; phylum Pseudomonadota; class Alphaproteobacteria; order Rhodobacterales; family Rhodobacteraceae; genus UBA9554. The sequence goes on along the minus strand of JBGSJU010000207.1, from coordinate 4,869 downwards.
CCTCAAGGAGACTTCACATGACACCGAACACCGCTGAAACCATCATCGCCGCGCTGGATGGCCTGCTGGACCGCGAACGCAAGGCGGTACTGGCGGGTGCGCTTGACACACTCGCACCGCTGATGGCCGAAAAATCGGCGCTGATTGATGCTTTGGCTGCCTTGGGGCCGGTTGGCATAACGATGGATGGCGTGCGCGCCAAGGCGCGGCGCAATCAGGACCTTATCGAAAGCGCGATGGAAGGCATACGGTCCGTCGCCCAGCGGTTGGCGACGATTCGCCGCCTGCGAGCGTCCATGGATACCTATGACAGCGCCGGGCAACGCCAGCCGATTCAGGGTGGTCGCGGCGGAAATGTCGAAAAAAGAGCCTGAATTCCAATAAAATGCCGGATGTTTGGCACGAACCGGGCGGGAAGGATTTAGGACTCTCTTAGGTTTTGGATGGGCAATCTGCCAAGGCATCCCGGATGGATGGCGCGGCGCTGAAACAGGCCCGCAGTGGTCAGAACGGCATTCGGTCCGCGGTAAATGGCGGAATTGCAAACCGGGTGAAACACCGCCCTCTGAAACAAGGAACAGGGCTCATGTCGAGCATTCTTACGAACACCAGCGCCATGGTTGCGCTGCAGACGCTGAAATCCATCAACTCCAACCTGAACATGACCCAGAGCGAGATCTCGACCGGAAAGTCGGTATCGAGCGCCAAGGACAACTCGGCCGTCTGGGCGATTTCCAAGGTGATGGAATCGGATGTTCAGGGCTTCAAGGCGATTTCCGACAGCCTGTCGCTGGGTGAATCCAGCATCTCGGTCGCCCGCAGCGCCGCGGAAACCGTCACCGACCTGCTGACCAAGATCAAGGGCAAGATCGTTGCAGCCCAGGAACAGAACGTTGACCGCACCAAGATCCAGGACGACATCACGGCCCTGACCAACCAGATCAAGTCGGTGACCGGCGCTGCCCAGTTCAACGGCCTGAACCTGGTCAAAGGACAGGATGACGTGAACGTGCTGTCATCGCTTGACCGAGCGTCGGACGGGTCTGTGAAATCAAGCCAGATCACGGTAGCCCGCCAGGATCTGACCGCGGATGCCGGCAGTTACAACGCCGCAGGCACGGCCATTACCGGCACCGCGACGGCCAGCGCCGCCGCCGTCGTGAACACCCCGATCACGGAAGTTCTGACCGTCGCCGGCACCATCGCGATCAACGACAAGTTCGACTTCAAGATCGGTGACAAGACCGTGTCCTTTACGGCCACGACCACCACGGCCGCCGACGTGGCCGCAGGATTGACGGCTGCGATCAACACTGCCGGCATCGAAGGCATCACCGCGTCAGTAACCGGTGCGGCCGTCACGCTGTCCTCGAAGATTGCCTTTGAAAATACCGCGCTCAACTTTACCACAACTGGCTCCGGGACCGGCACCTATGCCGGCGACGCCGCCATCGAAGCCCGCGCCGAAACCGTGACCTTCTCTGCCTCCGCTGGGGTTCAGGAAGGCGACGGGTACCGTGTTGCCATCGGCGGCACGAACTATGACTACATCGCTGGCAAGGGCGAGACGTTCGAAGACGTGGCCCGCGGCCTGAAAACGGCCATCGACGCTGCCGGCAATGCCAACATCTCAACCGCAGTGGGTCAAAACTCGACCGGCGCGTGGCAGTTGAAGGTGGACAATGCCAGCACATCGTTGAACTTCTCCATCGCGGCCCGTGCTGGCGGCACGGCGTCGGGCGGGCTGTTCGGCCTCGACTCGATCGACGTCACGGACACCGACAAGGCCGCAGCAGCCCTGTCGAACATCGAAACCATGATTGGCAACGCGATCGACGCCGCCGCATCGCTGGGTTCGGCCCAGGGGCGGATCGAAACGCAGAAAGACTTCGTGTCGAAACTGTCCGACGCCCTGAAAACCGGGATCGGGTCGATGGTTGACGCGAACATGGAAGAGGCGTCTGCCCGTCTGCAGGCGCTGCAGGTCCAGCAGCAGCTGGCAACCCAGTCGCTGTCGATCGCCAACCAGGCACCGCAGTCGATCCTGTCGCTGTTCCGCTGACAGATACTGCCGGAGGCGCGCTGGCCGCGCCTCCGGTTCTGCACTCGGACCCATCCCCCACACAGGAAGAACGACCGTGACCGCAAGAATGCTGGCCGAACGCGGCTATCAAGGCCAAACCACTGCCACCCGCACGCCGCGCGGCATCGAATACGAAGCCTTTGCCCGGATCACCCGTGGTCTGGCGGTGGCGGCCCGCAAAGGACGTTCCGGCTTTAACGAACTTGCGCTGGCCGTGCACGAAAACCGTCGACTCTGGACGATTCTGGCCGCCGATGTGGCCGGCACCGACAATGCGCTGCCGCAGGACCTGCGCGCCCGCATTTTCTACCTTGCCGAATTCGTCGATCATCACAGCAGCAAGGTGCTGGCCAAGCAGGCTTCGGTGGCGGCGCTGATCGACATCAACGCTGCCATCATGCGCGGCCTTGGCAGGACTTCATGACATGACCGGACTCGTGCTGAAACTTGCCCCGAAGGAACGCCTTCTGATCAATGGGGCCGTGATCGAAAACGGGGATCGCCGTGCTCGGTTGTCGATCGTGACACCGGATGCCCATATTCTGCGCCTGCGGGATGCGATTCACCCCGAGGAAGCCCGGACCCCGGTGCGGCGCGTCTGCTATGCCGTACAACTGGTGCTGTCGGGGGATGCAGACCCCGATGATGTACGCCTGCAACTGTTGCGCCGTATCGAAGAGTTGAGCCAGATCCTCACGGATCCGGATAGCCGGGCCCATCTGGCACTGGCCAGCGCCGGCGTGATTGATGGACAATTTTATCAATGCCTGAAGGCACTTCGCGCCTTGTTGCCACGGGAAGACCGCCTGTTGGCTGTCGGTCGCTGAGATGTATCGCCCGGTTGTCCCCCTGTCCGGTCTGCCGGGTTGGCGGTTCCTCGAAAGGACCTACGACGCGCAGAGGACAAATTTTGCCAAATCGCCGGAACTGGCCCGTGACACCGCCTATTTTGCCGCCACGATCGGCAAGGTGACATCGGCCGAGGCCTTGGTATCCGACCGGCGTTTGTTGCGGGTGGCATTGGGTGCTTTCGGTCTGCAGGATGACCTGAACAGTCGGGCCTTGATCCGCAAGGTGCTCGAGGGTGGGACGACGCGGACGGATGCGCTGGCCAACCGGCTGTCAGACGACCGATACCGGTCTCTTTCGAACGCATTCGGCTTTGGTGAGGTCGGCGGGCCCCGTACGGCAGACCCCGGTTTCGCGGACAAGATCATTGCGGCCTTCCGGGGCCGCAGTTTCGAAGTTGCAGTGGGTGATCAGAACAACGGCTATCGTTTGGCGTTGAATGCGCGACGCGACCTGACCGAGATCGTTGCCACGGCGCAATCCGAGGATACGAAGTGGTTCCGGATCATGGGCTCGCCCCCGTTGCGGCAGGTCATCGAAACGGCGCTGGGGCTGCCGGCCAGCTTTTCACAACTGGACATCGAACGGCAGCTGGATGTGTTCAAGGACCGCAGCAGCCGGCAGTTGGGGTTGGACACGCTCGCTGACCTCGGCTCGCCTGAGATAATGGAGCGTCTGGTGCAACGGTTCTTGCTGCGATCTGACACCGCCAGCAGCGCGGCAGTGACACCGTTTTCGACGGCTTTGATGCTTTTGCAACGTTGAGGGGGTCGGTGTTTGACCCGGCCGGCACCACCCGTGCCGGGTCTGTTCACGATCGTCGTTGCGATCACCGGCGTTGTGGCGAGCCCGGAACTGGTCGCGCTGCGGGGCGAACCGGGCTGCGCGTTACGGTGTCGCGGGGTGCTTCGACACCGCGGGCGGACCGCGCCCGCGCCCGCCGCAGGATCAGTTCCAATCGGTCATAACTGTTTTTGCTGCTTTGTGGTTCTGGAAGGGCCAGAAACCCATCCAGATCTTCCCAGACCGATACGGCGCGGTCCAACAGGGGGTCGCTGCCTTCGGCGTAAAGACCGGCACGGATCATCACTTCGGATTTGTCATAGGCCCCCAGCAGACGTCGGGCTTCCACCAGCAAGGCATTTTCTTCGACGCTGGCGGCATCAGGCAGGCTGCGCGATACTGATCGCAGCAGGTCAATTGCGGGAAACCGCCCGCGTTCGGCAATGCTGCGGTCCAGCACGACATGCCCGTCCAGCACGCCGCGCAGGATGTCGGCGACAGGTTCTTCCATGTCGGACCCGGCCACCAGCACGGTGAAGATCGCCGTCATGTCACCACGCCCCTCGGCCCCCGGACCGGCGCGTTCACACAGCGACATGATCAGATGCGAGGTCGAGGGCGGGAAACCACGCAGTGCCGCCGATTCGCCTGCCGCTGTCGCGATTTCGCGGTGCGCCTCGGCGAAACGCGTCACCGAATCGCACAGGAACAGCACCTGTTGGCCGGCATCGCGGAAATGTTCGGCGATCGCCATCCCGGCCCAGGCGCAGCGGCGCCGTTCCAACGGCGATTTGTCCGACGTCGCCGCCACCACGACCGCACGCGCCAAGCCTTCGGGACCAAGGACCGTTTCGACGAATTCGCGCAGCTCGCGCCCGCGTTCGCCGACAAGGGCGATCACCACGACATCCGCCTGCATGTGCCGGGCAAAATGGCCCAGCAACCGCGATTTTCCGACCCCGGACCCGGCGAACAACCCGATCCGTTGCCCGCGCACGATCGGCAGGAAGGTGTTGAACGCCGCCAAGCCGGTTTCCAGTCGCAGCCCCAGCCGCCGTCGGCTTGCGGCATCAGGCGGAGCGGCGCGCAGCGCCACAGGTTTCGGTCCCCGCGGCAAAGGGCGCCCGTCCAGCGGCGCCCCGTAGGGATCGACG
>JBGSJU010000206.1:0-1614 GCA_041741655.1 Rhodobacterales bacterium | reverse complement strand
AACCCGGTCAAGAAATGGTGGTGGGATATCGCGCTGGACAGCGACGGCGCCTATCGCCCGCCCACCGCGCCGGTCAACGCGCGGGGATTGCAGCGCGATCTGGTGTTGCGCGCCGAGGACCAGACACTGGCCGTCTATCCCGCGCCACTGACCCCGCCGCCATGGCCCTACCCGTTTCCGATGGACCGCGAGGCAGGCATCGCCGCGTTCAAATCCTTGCTGTCGGTCGCCGACTACAAGGCCCGTCTGGCCGCCGGTGATACCAGCATGATCCACCGGACACCTGCGTATGGCGAAAGCCCGGTGATCCGGGTCGAAGTGGCCCATGCCGAGAAGATGACGCAGACCATCACGAAATACGAATTCCGCAGCCTTGATGGCACGCCGCTGCCCGACTGGACGGCGGGCGCGCATATCGACGTGGTGGTGACGCCCGAATTGATCCGGCAATATTCCATGTCCGGCAACCCCGCCGATCCAACGACCTATCAGATCGGTGTGCTGCGCGAGGACAAGGGCCGGGGTGGCAGCCGCATGATGCACCGCATCTTTACCCCGGGCCGGCGCGTGGTGATCTCGAAACCGATCAACCATTTCGGTCTGGTCGAGGACGCCAGTTTCACCTTCCTGATGGGCGGTGGCATCGGCGTGACCCCGATGATCGCCTTTGGCCACCGGCTGCATGCGCTGGGGCGTCCGTTCGCCCTGCATTATTCCGTCGCGCGGCGCGCGGAGGCCGGCTATCTGACCGATCTTGCCGTCGCACCTTGGGCCGAACACGTGCATCTGCATGTGTCCGATGAGGGCAGCCGCGCCGATCTGGCCGCAATCCTTGGCCGGTACCAGCCGGGGCAGCACGTCTACACCTGCGGACCCGACCGTTACATGCAGGGGGTGATGACAGCGGCGGCCAGCGCGGGCTTCCCCGATGACGCGCGGCATCTGGAATATTTCGCGGTGCCGGACTTGCCGCCGCGCGACAATCACGCTTTTACCCTGCGGCTTGCGCGGTCCGGGCGTGACATTGCGGTGCCAGCCGACCGCAGCGCCACCGATGTGCTGGCGGACATGGGCGTGCATATCGATGTGAAATGTTCCGACGGCATCTGTGGCGTGTGCAAATGCGGCTTGATCGACGGCGCGGCGGATCACCGCGATTTCGTGCTGTCGGCACAGCAGCGTGAAACCAGCATCATCCTGTGCCAATCCCGCGCGCGCGATGCCGGCGGGGTGCTGACGGTCGATCTGTGACCTGAACTGTTCGATGGCCGTGGCCGCAGCCGGGCCGCAGGTTGCCGTAAAGTCATTTCTGCAATTGCACGGTAGCGGTCGGTCACGTATGGTTTGGGCATGGACAAACGCGCGCGACTTTCACCCAACGACTGGATAAGCGCCGGATTTCGCGCCCTTTTGGTCTCGGGGCCGATCGGGGTGCGCGCCGAATCGCTGGCGCGCGATCTGGGCACCACCAAAGGGTCGTTCTACTGGCATTTCGTCGATGTGCCGGCGTTCCACGCCACCATGATGCAACGCTGGGCCGATGCCACCGAACAGGCGCTTCCCGCCGCGCTGGCCGATGCACCGACGCCGGCCGCGCGTTTGCGCCGACTGGGG
>JBGSJU010000205.1:0-2216 GCA_041741655.1 Rhodobacterales bacterium | reverse complement strand
CGAGGCCGCCCCCGAAATGGCCGCCCGCGCCGCCCGGCTTGCCGACGCCGGCGATGTCGTGCTGGTTAAGGGGTCCAAAAGCTCGAAGGTCAGCCTTGTGGTTGACGCGCTGCGCAAACTCGGCCATCCGGCCCCGCAGGGCGACTGACGGCCCCAACTTTCACGTAATGCCCCACTCGCAACAAGGGATGTTTGACGAATGCTCTATTGGCTCACGGCCCTGTCGGACGGCGGCGATGTGTTCAACCTGTTTCGCTACATCACGTTCCGGGCGGGTGCCGCCTTCATGACCGCGCTGGTGTTCGGGTTCGTTTTCGGCCAACCGCTGATCAACGTCCTGCGCCGCCGTCAGGGCAAGGGCCAGCCGATCCGCAGCGACGGCCCGGAAAGCCATTTCATCAAGGCCGGCACGCCGACGATGGGGGGGCTTTTGATCCTGTCGGCGCTGGTGTTTTCGACGCTGCTGTGGGCGCGGCTGGACAACGGGTTCGTCTGGCTGGTGCTGTTCGTGACGCTGTCCTTTGGCGCCATCGGGTTCTGGGATGACTATGCCAAGGTGTCGAAACAGAACACCAAGGGCGCGCCGGGCCGGGTGCGGTTCGGGCTGGGCCTGCTGATCGCGGCGATCGCGGGCTATTGGGCCGCCACGCTGCATCCGGCGGACCTGACCAACCAACTCGCGCTGCCGGTGTTCAAGGATGTGCTGGTGAATCTTGGCGTTCTGTTCGTGCCTTTCGCGATGCTGGTGATCGTGGGGTCCGCCAATGCCGTCAACCTGACCGACGGGCTGGACGGGCTGGCGATCATGCCGGTGATGATCGCCGCCGGCACGCTGGGCATCATCGCTTATGCCGTGGGCCGGGTCGATTTCACGCAGTATCTGGATGTACATTACGTGCCGGGCACCGGGGAAATCCTGATCTTCGTCATGGCGCTGATTGGCGGGGGCCTTGGCTTCCTTTGGTATAATGCGCCCCCCGCCGCCGTGTTCATGGGCGATACTGGCTCGCTCGCCCTTGGCGGCGCCTTGGGCGCCATCGCGGTCAGCACCAAGCACGAGATCGTGCTGGCCATCGTCGGCGGGCTGTTTGTGGTCGAGGCGCTGTCGGTGATCATTCAGGTCGCCTATTTCAAACGCACCGGCAAGCGGGTGTTCCTGATGGCGCCGATCCATCACCACTATGAAAAGAAGGGCTGGAAGGAACCACAGATCGTGATCCGGTTCTGGATCATCTCGCTGATCCTTGCGATGGTGGGCTTGGCGACGCTGAAGGTGCGGTGATGGCCGATGCTGTCCGCGACACGGCGGCGATGATCGCGGGGATGGCCCCGGTGCTAGACCCCGAAACCTATGTGTTCTGCACGTTTCCCAGCGGGATGTTCGTTCTTGGCGATGCAACCCCATTGGCCGGTTTCGCCGAAGCCGAAGGCCTGTCCCTGATCCTGACCGCCGCCAAGGCCCGCGTGCTGGGGCAGGACGGGCTGGCGATGCGGCGGATCATCCTGACCGTGCAATCCGCGCTGGATGGCATCGGGCTGACGGCAGCGGTGGCGGGGGCGCTGACCGACGCGGGCATCGCCTGCAACATGGTGGCGGCGTTTCACCATGATCATGTATTCGTTCCCGCCGATGACGCCGACCGCGCGCTGGCGGTGTTGCTGGCCCTGTCGCGGGGGCGATGATAACGCCCCGTCGGCAGTTTCAGCCCGCCTTTACGGGGCTCAACCGCCGGACTGCAACATTTCCATCGGCCGCCAATGGTGCAGCGGCTGTCGGTCGGTCAGGCCGAACGCAAACCAGCATCCGCCGCCCCCCGGTCCCTGATCGAACCGCCGGTCGATGGCCTGTCCGGACAAGGCGCAATACAGCAACGTCCCCACCGCGCCATGCCCGACGAACAGCACATCGCCGGCCTGTGGTCCCGCAAGGCAAGCGTTCACTTCACCCACAATCCGCGCCTGCGCGTCGATGGCGCGTTCCCAGCCCCGGATGCTCTCCTGCGGCGCGGCAAAGAACGCGTCCGCCACGCGCTCGAATTCATCGGGGGGCAGAAACCCGGTCGCGCTGCGGTCGTTTTCGTGCATCCCGGGCCGGATTTCCAGATCGACGCCCAAGGCGTGGGCCAGCGGGGCAGCGGTGTCCAGCGCCTTGGTTTCATCACTGCTGATCACCCGGCGCGTGGCGCCCAGCAATCCGGGCCGCGCCGCCAGCGCCG
>JBGSJU010000204.1:0-4902 GCA_041741655.1 Rhodobacterales bacterium | reverse complement strand
TAACACCCAGTTGCGACACCAACGCGCCCTCGGACACCTTGGCCTGCGCATGCGCCATCGCCACTGCCCAGGCATAGGTCAGGGGCCGCGCCGCCTGCACGGGCGGTGCGATCGTGGGTAAGGGCAGCATCGCCGCGGCGGCGGTGCCAAGGGTCATTTGCAGGAAATTGCGGCGGTGCATCGGTAGCCTCTTGAAGATGGACGACCAGCATATGGGGTTCGCGTGCCTGTGACGCGAGGGGAAAATTTGCGGTTCACGCCCCGTTCAGAGCCTCAGGCGATGTTCCGCCAAGCCCGCGTAATGCGGCAGCGCCGCATCACACAGGGCCGCCGCCGCGCCGGTCAGCGCGGGCAACGGCCTGTCTGGCCCGGCGAACCCGGTGGACGCGTGGATTGCCCCATACCAGTGCGGCGCCCAGGCGCCATCTTCCGCGCGGCCCCCGGCGGGCCATGACAGCATCGCAGGGTCAAACGCCAAGCCGATCCGGTCGCACAGCAGGGCCAGCATACTTGCCGGGTCATCGCGAATATCGGCGCTGTCGATGACCAACCCGCCGATATGCTGGAACAGGGTCGATTGCTGCGGAAACCCGATATCCTCCAACGTCATTTCGGCCCGCTTTGCGCCATAGGAGGCGATCACCCGGGCCGGATGCCGGATCAGATGCACGTTCACGCAGTCGGTCGCCCAATCCAGCGGAAATCCTGCGATCATGTGATGCGGCATGTGCTTCATGTAGAAATGCGGCTTATCCGCCGGAATAGGCCCGATACAGCGCGCCGCGACGCGGGCGGGGTCCGCCTCATGCGCCGCCAGTATCGCATCCCGCATGGGATGATCCGCACCCGTTGCAGCCAGATACGGCGCATAGAACGGCTCGTCCCACACCGCGCAATCGGATCGCTGCCCGAACGCATACATCATCGCCGTGGACAGGTTGCGGGGCCCGGACCACATCGCGATCCTCATGCGGCCACCAGCGCCTTGTACAGCCCCCGCAAGCGTTCCGTCATCGGCCCCATCTGCCCGGTGCCGATCTGCCGCCCATCGATCACCCCCACCGGGGTCTGCGCGCCGAACGTGCCAGTCAGAAACGCCTCATCCGCGGAATAGGTGTCCACAAGGCTGAAATTGCGTTCGAACACCGGGATGCCGTTGGCGCGGCACAAGTCGATCACCTTTTGCCGCGTGATCCCGTTCATGCAGTAATCGCCGGTGCTGGTCCAAACCTGCCCCTTGCGCACGATAAAGAAATTGCATGCGTTCGTGGTGTTCACGAACCCATGCACATCCAGCATCAGCGCCTCGTCCGCGCCGGCCTTCTCCGCGGCGATGCACGCCAGGATGCAGTTCAGCTTGGAATGGCTGTTCAACTTGGGGTCCTGCGTCATCGGCAACCCGCGCAGATGCGGCACTGTCGCGAGCCGGATCGGTCGGGGAATGCGCGGGCGCGAATGTTCCATGATGATCACCATCGTCGGCCCCTGACGCGACAGCGATGGATGCTGGAACGGGCGCGTCTTGACGCCGCGGGTCACCATCAGTCGGGCATGGGCATCGGTGGTCATGCCGTTGGCCTTCTGTGTGTCTATCACGGCCTGAATCACCTCGGCTTTCGTCCGTGCGATATCCAGATCAATCGCCTTTGCCGCCTCGAACAACCGGTCGATATGGTCATCGATGAAGGCCCAGCGCCCGTCGTAAAGCCGCATCCCTTCCCACACCCCATCACCCAGCATGAAACCGCTGTCATAGACGCTGACCACCGCCTGCGCCTTTGGCCGCAAGGCGCCATCAACCCAGATCAGGATGCCCTCGTTGCGCGCGTCGTCTTCGGCCTGATGGGTGGTAACATGGTCCATGGGCATCTCCTGTTTTCGCAACGCTAACGTCCCCCGCACGCGGTGTCACGGGGGCGTGAGGCGGACCTGCAAGGGCTTGGTAACCCCCGCCAACCGGCGCATGATCGTTCCGATCAAGGAGGATATGCGATGAAAAGACTGGCTTTGGTGTTGGCGCTGGTCTGGGCCGGCGCGGCGCAGGCAGCAGACAATGTGCTGACCGTCGCGGGCGGCTGTTTCTGGTGCGTCGAGGCGGATTTCGAATCCGTTCCGGGCGTGACCGAGGTGGTTTCGGGCTACACCGGCGGCACCGTGGCCAACCCGACCTACAAACAGGTCACGCGCGGCGGCACCGGGCATTTCGAGGCTGTGCAGATCATGTTCGACCCCGGGGTGGTCAGCAAGGAACGCCTGCTGACATTGTTCCTGCGGTCCATCGACGTGACCGATGCGGGCGGGCAATTCTGTGATCGCGGCGAAAGCTATCGTTCGGCGATTTTCGTGTCTGATCCTGCGGAACAGGCGCTCGCCGAAAAGGTTGTCGCCGAGGCCGAGGCCGAACTGGGCTACAAGATCGTCACCCCGATCCTGTCCGCAGGCCCGTTCTATCTGGCCGAGGATTATCATCAGAATTACTACAAGAGCGACAGCATCGTGCTGACCCGGTTCGGCCCGATCGCGCAATCGAAAGCCTACAAGAACTACCGGAACGCCTGTGGCCGAGACACGCAGGTGCGCCGCGTCTGGGGCAAATCCGCACCTTTCGTAAACTAGAACGCGTCGACTTCGGCCCGCGCGGGGATGGCATCCGCCGTTCCCGCTCGCGTGACCTTCAGCGCAGCGGCGCGGGTCGCAAGATCCATGGCCGCCGCCGGCGTCATCCCTTCGGCAAGTCCGGCGGCCAGAAATCCGGCAAAGGTGTCGCCCGCGCCCGTGGTGTCCACCGGCACAACCCGGCGCGAGGGAACATGCAAAGTCAGGTTCGGCGCGATCCAGTCCGCGCCTCCAGCGCCTTTGGTCACGACCGTGATCAGGCCGGCGGGCAATTCGCCCAGACTGCTTTGCATCTGCGCCGCCTCGACCACGTTAAGGATCACTAGCGATACGAAAGGCAGCACATCGCGCACGGCATCCGCGTCAAACGGCGCGGCGGAATAGATCACGAACAGACCCTGTTCATGCCCAATCCGGGCAACATCCGTCCCCAGATTGGTTTCATTCTGCAGCAGCAGCAGGTCACCAGACACGGCCCCAGCCAGCGCGCCGCGCACGTGCCCCAGATCATTCGCCCGGTTTGCACCGGGAAATATCGTGATCGCATTTTCGCCCGCGTCATCGACGCAGATGATCGCATGACCGGTCGGCACGCCGCCCGTCCGCACATGGGTCACATCGACGCCCAACGCCCGCATCCGGTCAACCGCCCAGACACCTTCGGGTCCAACCTGACCGATATGAGCAATGCGCCCCCCGGCCCGCGCCACGGCGACAGACTGGTTCGCGCCCTTGCCGCCCAGACCAAGACTGTATCCCGTCGCCGCCAGCGTTTCACCGGGTGCCGGAATATGCGGCACGCGGTAGGCGTGATCGGCGTTGATCGACCCGAAACACCAGATACGCATCATCACATCACCCAATCTTGCGCGCGGACCGCACGGCCATGTTGACGTTGTCATTGACCGTCGGCGCCGACGAACAGATCTGGATCGGCCTGTCCACACCTGCCAGCATCGGGCCGATGATGGTTGCCGTCACCTTCCATTTGTCAGGGGTTGGTTCCAGATGGAACTGCAGCGCATCTTCGCGGGTGTAGCGCGGCTTGGACATGGCGGCACTCCTTGGGGTCCATGCGTCATACAGGGGCGGGGCGCGCGGCTCAATGGGGGCGCGTTTTGGGGTCTCGCGTTTTCGCCTTTCATGGGTCGCATGGGGTTTGTAAGGTCGCGGATGCTGCAAGGGGGCTATCGTGACCGAAACCGCCACGCCGATGATGGCGCAATATCTGGACATCAAGGCGCAAAACCCCGGTGCGCTACTGTTCTACCGCATGGGCGATTTCTACGAGATGTTCTTTGATGACGCGGTGGCGGCGGCCGCCGCGCTGGACATCGCTTTGACCAAGCGGGGCTTTCATCAGGGCGCCGATATCCCGATGTGCGGCGTGCCGGTCCATGCCGCCGAAGGCTATCTGCTGACCCTGATCCGCAAGGGGTTTCGCGTCGCCATCGCCGAACAGCTGGAAGACCCCGCCGAGGCCAAGAAACGCGGGTCGAAATCCGTGGTGAAGCGCGATGTGGTCCGCCTTGTCACCCCCGGCACGCTGACCGAGGATTCGCTGCTGGAGGCGCGACGGCACAATTACCTTGCCGGTTTCGCGCTGGTGCGGGACGAAGGCGCGCTGGCCTGGGTCGATATCTCTACCGGCGCGTTCCATGTCATGCCGTTACCGCCCGCGCGGCTGGGGCCGGAACTGGCCCGGTTGATGCCTGCCGAGGTGGTCATCAGCGATGCGTTGGAGACAGATTTCGGCTCTGTCATTGCCGAACTTGGCTGTGCCGTGACCCCGCTGGCGCGTGGTTCATTCGATTCCACCGGGGGCGAGCGGCGGCTGTGCGCGCTGTTTGGCGTGGCGAGCCTTGACCCCTACGGTGCGTTCACGCGGCCCGAGGTCGCGGCGATGGGCGGTATCGTCGATTACCTTGACCTGACGCAGCGCGGCCGCCTGCCACTATTGCGACCGCCGCTGCGCGAGGCCACGGGTGGCACCATGCAGATTGACGCCGCAACCCGGCGCAATCTGGAACTGACCCATGCCATGACCGGCGGGCGGGCCGGATCGCTGCTGGCGGCCATCGACCGCACGGTAACGGCGGGCGGTGCGCGCCTGCTGGAACGCCGCGTGTCCGCCCCCCTGACCGATCCCGATCAGATCGCCGCGCGGCTGGATGCGGTGGACTTTCTGCTGGAACAGACCCGCATGACCACCGATCTGCGCGACCGCCTGTGCCGCGTTCCCGACCTTGACCGGGCGCTGTCACGTCTCGCGCTGGATCGCGGCGG
>JBGSJU010000203.1:0-4409 GCA_041741655.1 Rhodobacterales bacterium | reverse complement strand
CGATCCCGGCGCGTTGATCCTGCCGTCGGGGTCGGATGCGCCGGCCGCCCTGCCCGACACCGGGGCCACGCCGGCGATCAGTTCGGGGGCCGACAATGGCTGACCGGATCATGCTGCAACGCTGGACCATGCGAATGGCCTATGTGGACGCGGCCTTGCTGGTGATCTTCATTCAACTGCTGCCGCTGGACATTTCGGCGGCGCGTTGGGCAGGGCCGGATCTGGTGCTGGCGCTGACCTTCGGCTTTGCGGTGCGGCGGCCCGATTATTTGCCGGCGCTGGCGGTGGCGGGCGTGATGCTGCTGGCGGACCTGTTGCTGCACCGCCCGCCCGGATTGCTGGCGCTGCTGGTCCTGATCGGCACCGAAGCGTTGAAGGCGCGGTCGCGCGGCCTGCGCGACCAGAATTTCGCGGTGGAGTGGATGACCGTCGGTGTTGTCCTGCTGGCGGTTCTGGTGGCGCAGCGGCTGGTGCTGGCCATCCTGATGGTGCCACAGGTCCCGCTGGGCCTGACGCTGCTGCAGGCACTGGCAACGGTCGCGGCCTATCCGGTCGTGGTGGTGACGGCGCAACTGCTGCTGGGGCTGACCAAGGCGCATCCCGCCGACATTGACATCGAAGGTCGGCGCGCATGAGGATGACGCGATGAGGATCCGCGAACGCGAAACCGTCGAGGCAACCCGCCGCCTGACCCGGCGCGCACTGTTGCTGGGCGGCGCACAGGTGGCCTTTGCCGCCGTGCTGGGGTTGCGGATGCGCTGGATGCAGGTCGAACAGGCCGATGAATTCCGTCTGTTGGCCGAAGAAAACCGCATCAACATTCGCCTGCTGCCTCCCGCGCGCGGGCTGATCTTTGACCGCAATGGCGTGCCGGTGGCGTCCAACGAACCCTCCTACCGCATCACGATGGTGCGCGAAGAGGCGGGCGACATCGATCTGGTGTTGCGCCGGCTGGCGGCACTGTTGTCGCTGACCGACGATGATCTGGCCCGCATCCGCAAGGAACTGGCCGAACGGCGCGGCGACACACCCGTCACGGTGGCCGAACGGGTCAGTTGGGACGCGCTGTCGCGGGTCGCGGTCAACGCACCAGCTTTGCCCGGCGTGACGCCCGAGGTGGGGCTGTCGCGCCACTATCCGCATGGCGCGGATTTTGCCCATATCGCGGGCTATGTCGGGCCGGTGTCGGATTATGACCTGTCCAAGATCGAAGACCCGGACCAGTTGCTGCTGCTGCCGCGGTTCCAGATCGGCAAGGTCGGTCTGGAAGCCCGGATGGAGGACGTGCTGCGCGGAAAGGCAGGCACGCTGCGGGTGGAAATCAATGCCTCGGGCCGGGTGATGCGGGAACTCAGCCGCGTCGAAGGCCAGCCGGGCGTGGACATTCAGTTGACCATGGACAGCGCGCTGCAAAGCTATTGCGAGGCGCGTCTGGGCGCGGAAAGCGCCGCCGCCGTGGTGATCGACTGTGACAGCGGCGATCTGCTGGCCATTGCCTCGGCGCCGTCCTTTGATCCAAACCTGTTCGTGCGCGGCATTTCGGTGGCCGATTACAAGGCGTTGACCGACAACCCCTATCGCCCGCTTGCGGCCAAGTCGGTGCAGGGCACCTACCCGCCCGGATCGACCTTCAAGATGGTCACCGCGATGGCCGCACTGGAAGATGGCCTGATCGGCCCCGAAGAAACCGTCTATTGCCCCGGCCATCTGGAGGTGTCGAACCGCCGGTTCCACTGCTGGAAACGGGCGGGCCATGGCCATGTGAACCTTGAAACCTCGCTGCGCGAGAGCTGCGACGTGTACTATTACGATCTGGCTCTGAAAGTGGGGATCGAGAAACTGTCGGCGATGGCCGAACGGCTGGGGGTCGGCGAGAAATTCGATCTGCCCCTGTCGGGCATGGCATCCGGGCGCGCGCCGACCAAGGACTGGAAGAAGGCCACATTCGGCAAGGATTGGGTGGTCGGCGACACCGTCAATGCCTCGATCGGGCAGGGTCTGGTGCTGGCGTCACCGCTGCAACTGGCGGTGATGACGGCGCGACTGGCCACCGGGCGCAGCGTGACGCCCCGTCTCGTGCGGTTGATCGACGGGGTGGAACAGCCATCGGGCGCGGGTGTGCCGCTTGGCATGAACGAAAACAACCTGCGCATGATCCGCCGCGCGATGTTTGCGGTCACGAACCACCAGCGCGGCACCGCCTACGGGTCGCGCATCGCCGAAGATGCGGTGCGCATGGCCGGCAAGACCGGCACCAGTCAGGTCCGCAACATCACCGAAGAGGAACGCCGCCGCGGCGTGTCCCGCAACGAGGATCTGCCGTGGAACCGGCGCGATCATGCGTTGTTCGTCAATTTCGCGCCGTATGACGCGCCCCGTATCGCCGTGGCGGTGGTGGTGGAGCATGGCGGCGGCGGGTCTGCCGTGGCCGCGCCGGTTGCCCGCGACATCACCCTGCAGGCGCTGTTCGGTGGCGAACCGCCCCTGACCGCCTACCCCGAGGCGCAGCGCGGCCGCATCCGCGACCAACAGGACCGCCTGCGCGAGGCGATCCCGGTTCCGGGCCAGACCGATCGGGGCCGCGCATGAGCTATCTTGAGTATTCCGTCAAATATGTGCCGTCCGGCCTGCGCAAGGCACTTTATGTCAACTGGGCGCTGGTGATCTTGCTGACGGCGGTCGCGTCCATCGGGTTTCTGATGTTGTATTCCGTGGCCGGCGGCCAGTTCGACCCTTGGGCCGCGGCGCAGATGAAACGCTTTGCCGTCGGCATGGCGGCCATGTTCGTCGTCGCCATGGTGCCGATCTGGTTCTGGCGCAACATGTCGGCGCTGGCCTATGCCGTGACGCTGCTGTTGCTGGTCGCTGTGGAACTGTTCGGCGCGGTCCGGATGGGGGCGCAACGCTGGATCGATCTGGGGTTCATGAACCTGCAACCCTCTGAATTGATGAAGATCGCCTTGGTGATGTTTCTGGCCGCCTATTACGACTGGCTGCCGGCGCGCAAGACATCCCAGCCGCTGTGGGTGGCCATCCCGGTGCTGGTGATCCTTGTGCCGTCCATGCTGGTGCTGAAACAGCCCGATCTGGGCACCGCCATCCTGTTGCTGACCGCGGGCGGCGCGATGATGTTCGTGGCCGGGGTGCATTGGGCCTATTTCGCCGCCGTGCTGGCCAGCGCCATCGGTCTGGTCACGGCGGTGTTCCGGTCCCGCGGCACCGACTGGCAACTGATCGAGGACTACCAGTTCCGCCGTATCGACACCTTCATGAACCCCGAGAACGATCCGCTGGGCGCAGGGTATCACATCACACAAGGCAAGATCGCCATGGGATCGGGCGGCTGGACCGGCAAGGGGTTCATGCAGGGCACGCAGTCGCGGCTGAATTTCCTGCCCGAAAAACACACCGATTTCATCTTCAACACGCTGGCCGAGGAATTCGGCTTTATCGGCGCGTTTTCCCTGCTGACGCTCTATGTGCTGATCATCCTGTTCTGCGTCGCTGCGGCGATCCAGATGAAGGACCGGTTTTCGCAACTGGTCACCTTGGGCGTGGCCATGACGTTTTTCCTGTTCTTCGCCGTCAACATGGCGATGGTGATGGGCCTGGCCCCGGTGGTGGGCGTGCCCTTGCCGATGGTGTCCTATGGCGGGTCCGCTATGCTGGTGCTGATGGTGGGTTTCGGGCTGGTGCAAAGCGCGCATATCCATCGCCCACGTTAAGTCAGAAGGATCGCCATGCCCGCCTCTTCCCGGCCCATCAACGTGTTGTTCGCGGCCCGGCAAAAGGCCTGGGACGATTACCGCCCGCACCTGCCCGCCGCACTGGCCGACCTTGGGCTAAAGGCCCATGTCGCAACCGATATCCCGGCCGATCGGGTCGATTACATCGTCTATGCCCCCAATTCGACGGTGCAGGATTTTTCGCAGTTTCCGCGCCTGAAGGCGGTGTTGAACCTGTGGGCGGGTGTCGAGGATGTGGTGGGCAACCCGACGCTGCGCGTATCGCTGGCCCGCATGGTGGACGGCGGGCTGACGCGTGGCATGGTGGAATGGGTCACGGGCCATGTGCTGCGCCATCATCTGGGCATGGACGCGCATATTCTGGGTCAGGACGGGCAATGGCGCACCCCCGTACCGCCCTTGGCCGAGGACCGCCCCGTCACCATTCTGGGCCTTGGCGAATTGGGCGCGGCCTGTGGTCAGGCGCTGGCGGCCTTGGGCTTTCCCGTTACCGGCTGGAGCCGCAATGCGAAACACATCCCCGGCCTGACCTGCCGCGCGGGTGACGACGGCCTTGCCCCCGCGCTGGCCACCGCGCAGATCGTGGTCCTGCTACTGCCGCTGACGCCCCAGACTGAAAACACGCTGAACGCCTACACGCTGGCGCATCTGCCGCGGGGCGCT
>JBGSJU010000202.1:0-3116 GCA_041741655.1 Rhodobacterales bacterium | reverse complement strand
CGCGGGCGCAGACCTAACCGAAGCCCTGCGCGCCCTGCTGTGCCGCCATCTGGCTGCCGAACGCCCACCGGGGCGGGTGGAGTTCGTGGGGGCGGGGCCGGGTGATCCCGAGCTTCTGACGCTGAAGGCGCGCAATGCGCTGGACCGGGCCGACGTGGTGATCCACGACCGACTGATCTCTCCGGCGATCCTTGACCTTGCCCGGCGCGAAGCACTGATGATCGACGTGGGCAAGGAAGGCTTCGGCCCCTCTACCGCACAAGGCGACATCAATGCGCTGCTCGTGGACCATGCCGCGCGAGGCGCCCATGTCGTGCGGCTGAAATCCGGCGATCCGGCCTTGTTCGGGCGGCTGGACGAGGAAATTGCCGCCTGCGAACGCACAGGTGTGACGTTTTCCATCGTGCCGGGGATCACTGCGGCCTCGGCCGCCGTGGCCCAGATCGGGCAATCCCTGACCCGTCGGCATCGCAATGCCGCTGTCCGGTTCCTGACCGGGCACGACGTCAAGGGCTTCGCCGACCACGACTGGCGCGCGCTGGCCCGTCCGGGCGAGGTCGCGGCGATCTACATGGGCAAGCGCGCGGCGCGGTTCATTGCGGCGCGGCTGATGATGCATGGCGCAGGCGGCGATACCCCGGTGACGGTGGTCGAGAATGCCTCTCGCCTCGAGGCGCGGGTTCTGTCCACCACGCTGGCGCGTTTGCCCGAGGCAGTGGCCGCGGTCGAAGGCCCGGCGGTCATGCTTTTCGGCCTTGCGCCACGCGCCGAGGAGGCCGCGCGGATCGCGGCCGAGACACAGAAGGAGGCCGCAGTGTGAAAGATTTCACCCCCAAAGTTGTGACGGCGAATGCGTTGCTGTCGGGGCATGTCGTCTACCTGACCGCCGACGACCGCTGGACGCGCCACCATCACGAGGCCGAGCTGATCGAGGACGAGGCGGAAGCGCAGTTGCGCCTGCTGCATGCCGAAAGCCAGCCACGGGTTGTTGTCGGCGCCTATCTGGCCGATGCGCGGATGGGCGCCGTCGGACCCGAGCCCATCCATTTCCGCGAGGCGTTCCGCACCCGCGGCCCGTCCAACTACTTCCACGGCAAGCAGGCCGAGACTGCCTGAGGATCCCCGATGTACCGCTATACCGACTTCGACGACGCCTTCGTGCGCGACCGCGTCCGCCAGTTCCGCGCACAGGTCGAACGCCGCATCGACGGTTCCCTGACCGAGGATGAATTCAAGCCTCTGCGGTTGATGAACGGCCTCTACCTGCAGTTGCATGCCTACATGCTGCGGGTCGCGATCCCCTATGGCACGATATCGTCGGCGCAGATGCGGCAACTGGCCATGATCAGTGATCGCTGGGACAAGGGCTATGGCCACTTCACGACGCGCCAGAACATCCAGTTCAACTGGCCCGAATTGCGCGACGTCCCCGAGATGCTGGAGGCGCTGGCCGACGTGGGGATGCACGCGATCCAGACCAGCGGAAATTGTGTGCGCAACGTGACGGCGGATCATTTCGCAGGTGCTGCAGCGGACGAGATCGAGGACCCGCGCCCGGTGGCGGAACTGCTGCGGCAATGGTCCACCGATCATCCCGAATTCCAGTTCTTGCCCCGCAAGTTCAAGATCGCCATCACCGGCAGCCCGAACGACCGCGCCGTGACCCGGGCGCATGACATCGGGCTGCGTATGGTCCGCGACCCAAGCGGCGCGCCGGGGTTCGAGGTTCTGGTGGGCGGTGGTCTGGGCCGCACGCCGATGATCGGCAAGGTCCTGCGGGACTTCCTGCCCAAAGCCGACCTGCTGCCTTACGTGGAGGCAATTCTGGCCACCTACAACATGATCGGCCGGCGCGACAACAAGTACAAGGCGCGGATCAAGATCACCGTCCACGAGGAAGGGATCGCTGCGATCCGCGACCTTGTGGAAAGTGAATTTCTGCGCATCCGCCAACAGTTCACCGGCGTTGACCAGCAGATCCTTGCGGAAATTGAACAGTGCTTCAGTCCGCCCGCCTTTGTGGCGAAACCTGCCGAAGCCTGCGATACGGCCCGCCGCGACCCTGTGTTTCGCGCCTGGGCAGATACGAACCTGTCCGTCCACCGCCGCGCCGACCACGCCATCGTGACAATCAGCCTCAAGGCCCACGGCGCCACGCCGGGCGATGCCACGTCCGACCAGATGCGCGTGATGGCCGACCTTGCCGACGCCTATGGCTATGGTGAACTCAGGATCAGCCACGAACAGAACGTCATCCTGCCCCATGTCGCGAAAGCCGATCTTCCGGCGCTGCACGCGCGTCTGCAGCAGGCGGGGCTTGGCACAGCAAACGTCGGGCTTTTGTCCGACATCATCGCCTGCCCCGGTATGGATTACTGCGCGCTGGCCACCGCCCGGTCGATCCCGATCGCGCAAGAGATCGCGACCCGGTTCGATGACTTGAAGCTGGAGCATGAAATCGGGCCGCTGAAGATCAAGATTTCGGGCTGCATCAACGCCTGCGGTCACCACCATGTCGGTCACATCGGGATCCTTGGCCTCGACCGCGCGGGGGTCGAGAACTACCAGATCACGCTGGGTGGGGACGGTACGGAAACGGCGGTCATCGGCGAGCGCGCCGGGCCCGGCTTTGGCGCCGACGAACTGATCCCCGCCATCGAACGTCTGCTGCGTGCCTATCTGGACCTGCGGCAGGGCCCGGACGAAACCTTCCTGATGGCCTTTCGCCGGGTCGGATTGTCGCCGTTCAAGGCCGCGCTTTACCACGAGGGTCAACGCGATGCCGCTTGATCCGGGCACCTGCGCCACGCCGGCCGACCGCGTGGCGGATTTGAACAACCGCTATCACCATCACGGTGCAATCCGCCTGCTGGAACACGCGCTGGCCGATGTCGATGTGGGTGAAATGGCGCTGGTGTCGTCCTTCGGGGCGGAGGCGGTGGTGCTTTTGCACATGGTGTCGGTGATCGCGCCCGCCCTGCCGGTGCTGTTCATCGACACCGAATTGCTGTTTCCCGAGACGCTGGCCTATCAGCGGCAGATCGCGGCCCGGCTGGACCTGCGCGACCTGCGCACCATCCGTGCCAACCCCGCCGAACGGCGGGCCGAGGACCCCG
>JBGSJU010000201.1:0-2464 GCA_041741655.1 Rhodobacterales bacterium | reverse complement strand
ATCCTGCCGCGGTTTGCCGATGACGAGGTCGAGGAACTGCGCCGTCAGGCCCGCGAAGGGCTGGCGGCGCGGTTGCGGGTGATCCCGCATGCGGCCTCGGTGGCGGAGTATGAGGCGCGGCTGGAATTCGAACTGGGCGTGATCGAGGGGATGGGTTTTCCCGGCTATTTCCTGATCGTGGCCGATTTCATCCAATGGGCGAAACGGCAGGGCATACCGGTGGGGCCGGGGCGCGGGTCGGGGGCGGGGTCGCTGGTGGCCTATGCGCTGACCATCACCGATCTTGATCCCTTGCGCTATGCGCTGTTGTTCGAACGGTTCCTGAACCCGGAACGGGTCAGCATGCCCGACTTCGACATCGATTTCTGCATGGACCGCCGCGAGGAGGTGATCACCTATGTGCAGGACAAATATGGCCGCGACCGGGTGGCGCAGATCATCACCTTTGGCGCGCTGCTGTCCAAGGCCGCCGTGCGCGATGTGGGCCGGGTGTTGCAGATGCCCTATGGGCAGGTGGACCGGCTGTCCAAGCTGATCCCGGTCGAGGGGGTGAAACCCGTCAGCATCGAACAGGCGCTGGCGCAAGAGGAACGCCTGCGCGAGGCGTCGCGGTCCGAGGAAGTGGTCAAACGCCTGCTGGATTACGGCATGCAGGTCGAGGGACTGCTGCGCAACGCGTCCACCCACGCAGCAGGCGTGGTGATCGGCGACCGGCCGCTGGACGAATTGGTGCCGCTGTACCGCGATCCGCGGTCCGATATGCCCGCGACGCAGTTCAACATGAAATGGGTCGAGGCGGCGGGGCTGGTGAAATTCGACTTCCTCGGCCTGAAAACCCTGACGGTGATCCAGAACGCGCTGGACCTGATCCGCGCACAGGGCCGCCGGCTGCATGTGGCCGCCGATGGCACCATGCTGTATCAGCCGCCCGCAGGCGCCGAGGATGACATCGGCGCGATCCCGCTGGATGACGCGAAAACCTATGACCTGTACGCCCGCGCCCGCACGGTCGCGGTGTTTCAGGTGGAATCCAGCGGCATGATGGATGCACTGCGGCGGATGAAACCGACCTGCATCGAGGATATCGTGGCGCTGGTGGCGCTGTATCGCCCCGGCCCGATGGAAAACATCCCGACCTATTGCGAGGTGAAGAACGGGCTCAAGCCCCGCGAATCGATCCATCCGTCGATCGACCATATCCTTGAGGAAACCCAAGGGATCATCGTCTATCAGGAACAGGTGATGCAGATCGCGCAGGTCATGGCGGGCTATTCGCTGGGCGGGGCCGACCTGTTGCGCCGCGCCATGGGCAAGAAGATCGCCGCCGAAATGGCCAAGGAACGCCCGAAATTCGAGGCCGGCGCGATGGCCAACGGCGTGGACCGGAAAAAGGCTGCCGAAGTGTTCGACCTGTTGGAGAAATTTGCCAACTACGGTTTCAACAAATCCCACGCCGCCGCCTACGCTGTCGTCAGCTATCAGACCGGATGGCTGAAGGCCAATCACCCTGTCGAATTCATGGCAGGTGTCATGAATTGCGATATCCATCTGACGGACAAACTATCGGTCTATGCCGAGGAGGTCCGGCGCGGCATGGGCCTGACAATCGTGCCGCCCTGCGTGAACCGGGCGCAGGCGATGTTTTCCGTATCCGAGGGCCGTCTGGTCTATGCGCTGGGGGCCTTGAAGAATGTCGGCCCCGAGGCGATGCGCCTGATTACCGACGCGCGGGGCAACAAACCCTTCGTGTCGCTATTCGATCTGGCGCGACGCGTCGATCTGAAACGCATCGGCAAGCGGCCGTTGGAAATGCTGGCGCGGGCGGGGGCGTTCGACGTGCTGGATGCCAACCGCCGCCGGGTGTTCGACAGTCTGGATGCATTGGTGACATGGTCGGCGGCGGTGCACGAGGCGCAGGCGTCGGCGCAGGTGTCGCTGTTTGGAGCGGGGGGCGATGATCTGCCGGAACCCCGGCTGATCAACGTGCCCGACTGGTCCGCCGCCGACCGACTGACCGAGGAACACAAGGCGATCGGGTTCTACCTGTCGGGTCATCCGCTGGACGATTACCTGCCGGCGTTGAAACGCAAGAAGGCGATGACACTGGCGGAATTGCAGGCCAAGGCGGATCAGGACGGCGCGGCCGTGGGGCGCGTGGGCGTGATCGTGTCGGCGTTGCAGGAACGCAAATCCGGGCGCGGCACGCGGTTCTTCCGCATGAACATCTCGGACCCCACGGGGCAGGTATCCGGCTTGGCACTGTTCCCCGAGGATTTCGAGGCGGTGCGGCAAGTATTCGAACGCACCTTGCAGGTCGTGATGACGCTGGAGGCGCGGTTCAACGAGGGCCAGTTCGATCCCGTGGCGCGCGGGGTGACGGCGCTGGAGGATGTGGTGGCGGACGCGGGCGCGTCGGGGCTGAAGGTGTGGCTGGACGATGGCAGCGCGGCGGCGCTGGTCGCGA
>JBGSJU010000200.1:0-1637 GCA_041741655.1 Rhodobacterales bacterium | reverse complement strand
GCCGGCAAAGGCGCGCGCGACCAGAACCGCCACCGCCGCCTTGGCGCCGTCAAGGATCAGCGTGGCCAGTGCCGCGCCCTTGTTGCCGGTGCGCAGCACGTTGGTCGCGCCGATATTGCCTGACCCGATCTGGCGAATGTCACCCAGCCCCAGGAAACGCGTCAGCAGCAAACCGAACGGGATGGACCCGAACAGATAGCCAATCAAGGCCCACAGCAGCAGCGATGGCAGGGGGGCATCGATGGGCGGCATCACGCGTCTCCGAAAATCGGGCTGCCCCCAACCCACGTCATGTGCACGATACCCTGCATCCGGGCCCCGTCAAAGGGGGTGTTCTTGGATTTCGACCGCAGGGCAAATCGGTCCAGCACGAAGGGCGCATCGGGATCGAACGCCACCAGATCTGCCGGCGCGCCCACTGCCAGCCGCCCTTGCGGCAGGCCCAGACGTTTCGCGGGGTTCAGGGACGTCAGCCGGAACAGCGCCGGCAGGCTCAGGTCGCCGGAATGGTAAAGCCGCAGCATGGCGGGCAGGAACGTCTCCAGCCCGACGGCGCCCGGCGCCGCATCCTCGAAGGGCAGGCGTTTGCTTTCCTCGTCCTGCGGCGTGTGCATCGAGGACAGGATGTCGATCAGCCCGGTCCGCAGCGCGTCCACCGTGGCCAGCCGGTCATCTTCGGACCGCAAGGGCGGCGTCAGGCGAAAGAAGGTGCGATAGTCCGCCACATCGAATTCATTCAGCGTGACATGGTGGATCGAGGTTCCCGCCGTCACGTCCAGCCCGTTCTGTTTGGCGCGGGCAAGCGCGGGCAGGGTGCGGGCGCAGGTGATCTGGTCGGCGTGGTATCTGACGCCTGTCATCTCGACCAGCGCCATGTCGCGGTCAAAGCCCATCCGCTCGGCCATCGGCGACACGGCGGGAATCCCGCGCAGAGAGGCGAATTTCGACGTGGTGGCGGAGGCTCCTGCAGACAGGCCGGGGTCTTGCGGGTGGGCGATGATCAGGGCGCCCAAGGATCGCGCATAGGTCATGCAGCGCGACAGAGTCTTGGTGTTCTGGGTGACGTGGGTCCCGTCGGTAAAGGCCACTGCGCCTGCATCCAGCAGAAAGCCGATCTCGACCATCTGGCTGCCCTCGCGGTTTTTCGTGAGGCTGGCCATGTGGTGGATGCGGACCGGGGACGCCTCGCGGGCGCGGCGGGTCACGAATTCCAGCAGTTCGGGGGTGTCGATCGGCGGGCTGGTGTCGGGGCTTGTGATGATGGTGGTGATGCCCCCGGCGGCGGCGGCAAGACCGGCCGAGCGGAAGGATTCCTTGTGCCGCTGTCCGGGTTCGCCGATCTGCACGCCAAGATCGACAATGCCGGGGGCAAGCGGCAGGCCGCCACAGTCGATGATCGTGGCGGTTTTGGGCGCGGGGGCGTCAAGGGCAATGATCTTGCCCCCGTCGACAGTGAGAGAGCCGGGTCGGTCGGTCAGCGCCTCTGGGTCGATCAGGCGGGCGTTGGTGAAGTGGATCATGCGGCCTCGCGTTGGGTTTGGGTGATCAGGGCCATCACCCGGGGGCCATCGGCGATGCGTTCGAAGACCGGGATCGGAGTGGCCCGGCCCCGCCAGCGCACCGGACCGGGTAGCGAC
>JBGSJU010000199.1:0-8426 GCA_041741655.1 Rhodobacterales bacterium | reverse complement strand
ATCCGCCTACGCGCGCTTTACGCCCAGTAATTCCGAACAACGCTAACCCCCTCCGTATTACCGCGGCTGCTGGCACGGAGTTAGCCGGGGTTTCTTTACTGGGTACAGTCATTATCTTCCCCAGCGAAAGAGCTTTACGACCCTAAGGCCTTCATCACTCACGCGGCATGGCTAGATCAGGCTTTCGCCCATTGTCTAAGATTCCCCACTGCTGCCTCCCGTAGGAGTCTGGGCCGTGTCTCAGTCCCAGTGTTGCTGATCATCCTCTAAAACCAGCTACTGATCGTAGGCTTGGTAGGCCATTACCCCACCAACTACCTAATCAGACGCGGGCCGATCCTTCTCCGATAAATCTTTCCCCCTAAGGGCGTATGCGGTATTACTCTCAGTTTCCCGAGGCTATTCCGCAGAGAAGGGTACGTTCCCACGTGTTACTAACCCGTTCGCCGCTCACCTTGCGGTGCGCTCGACTTGCATGTGTTAGGCCTGCCGCCAGCGTTCGTTCTGAGCCAGGATCAAACTCTCAAGTTGAAACGCCTTGCGGCGTATCCTTGACGTTCGAACCTCTGCACATCGTACCAGCCGGTTAAGGCTGGTACAGTCTCTGTTTGATGTGCTTCAGGTTTCATCAGAAACCAGAAGCCGCCAAACAGTGAAGCTGACCCTACATCATCGGCTTGCGCCTAGTAGGTCGATATGAAGAGGCTGATCCATCGAATGAACCAAACCGCCCACATATCTCTTCAGATACTTGCGATTTCAAAGAGCGTAGAGACAAAATTCACAGGATGCGCCAAACTGTTGTTAGCGCGCCCCGCTGCATGTATCTCTGGTAGTTGCCTCGCTTCCCATCTTACTGCGCCGATTGGCGTGTCGTCCGTTCCGTCTGGCGTCCCGTCGTTCGCTAGTGCGTCGCCGGTGAAGGGGGTTCTACGGTTTGATGCGGGGGGCCGCAACCCCTTTTTTTCGTCATCGTCACGTTTTTTTCGCAAACCTGAATTTTTACGCAAAATCAGGGGGTTGGTTACTAAAAATTACGCAAACGGCGACTGTCACGAAATTTTCATACTGCACTGCGGCGTCACCTGGGCCCATATCTTGTGTTATCCACAGGCTTACCCCCAAGGTGCTTCACAGGCCTCTGCGATGCAGCGATGAATCACCTGCAAATCACCCTCCGGTCCCACCAGAAATCGGTCCCGACTCGCGAAAAAAATCGGCCCGGTGAATCAGAAGGGGGTGAATCGCCCCCGATTCACCCCCTGTTTCATCCGCGTCACGCCCGATTCACCCCTGTGCCCGGCGTGGCAACCATGCCGTCCAGGGCAAACGCAACGCCAGTAGCCCCAGAATCGCCGCCAGCCACAGCAGGGGTTCGATCTGGACGCCTTTCCGCAACGTCACGAAATGCACCGCCCCCAAGACACCGACCACATAAGTCAACCGATGCAGCCCGCGCCACCGCGCCGGACCCATCCGCCGGATCGCGTAGTTGGAGGATGTCAGCGCCAGCGGCAGCATCATCACAAAGGCCGCCATGCCGATCGTGATGTAAGGTCGCTTGACGATGTCGGCCCAGATCCGGCCCGCGTCCTGCACATCCAGCACCAGCCAGACCAGCAGATGCGCGGCGACATAAAAGAACGCCACCAATCCCAGGGTTCGCCGCCAGCTGATCAGGTTTACGCCTGCGATACGGCGCAATGGCGTCACCGCCAGCACCGCCGCCATGAAGGCAAGCGCATACCAGCCATACAGGTGTTCCAGCGCCTTGATCGGTTCCGGCCCCAAACGGCCGGTCAGCCCCTGCCACAACCCGATCGGCAGCGGCGCCAGACACAGTATATATAGCACCCAGTTTGGCACCCGCCGCGCCGCGCCTGAGACCTGCGCAGCCCACATCAGAAATTCGCCCGCAGGTCCATGCCGGCATAAAGCCCCGCGACCTCCTCGGCATAACCGTTGAACATCAGCGTCGGCTGTCTCGATGCGAACAGACCCTGCCCCACCATGCGTTCGCTGGCCTGCGACCAGCGGGGATGGTCCACCTCGGGGTTCACGTTGGAATAGAACCCGTATTCGCTGGCGGCGGCCTTGTTCCAGCTGGTCGGCGGCTGGCTGTCGGTCAGGGTGATGCGCACGATCGACTTGATCGACTTGAACCCGTACTTCCACGGCACTACCAACCGGATCGGCGCGCCATTCTGATTGGGGATCGGTTTGCCGTAGATGCCAGTCGCCATGATGGTCAGCGGATGCAGCGCCTCGTCCAGCCGCAGACCTTCGACATAGGGCCAATCCAGCACCGGATAGCGCACGCCCGGCATTTCGTCCGGGCGCAACAGCGTTTCGAACGCCACATGGGTCGCGCCGGATTGCACGCCGGCCATATTCAGCAGATCGGCGAGTTCGAACCCGTTCCACGGCACCACCATCGACCACGCCTCGACACAGCGAAGACGGTAGATGCGGTCCTCGATGGTCATGCGCGCAAGAATATCCTCCAGCGTGTAATCCGCCGGACGGTCCACCATGCCGTCGATCCGGATCGTCCACGGGGCGGTCGTCATGCGGCCGCTGTAACGCGCGGGATCGGACTTGTCGGTGCCGAATTCGTAGAAGTTGTTGTAGGCGGTGATGTCTTCATAGCGGTTCGGCACCAGCGTTTCCGCGACAGCCTGCGCCTTTGCGCGACCGGGCAGCGCCGTTGCCAGCCCCGCCCCCGCCAATCCGCCCAACAACGCGCGGCGGTTCAGCCACACCTGTTCCGGTGTTACGTCCCGGTCTGACAAGCGGTTCTTCCATCGTCCGGCCATGCGCGATCCTCCTGCGTTTGCGTGACGATACAGGTGCAATAGGCCGGCACAAAGACAACCCGAGTCACATCGCCGGGAACACATGACACATTTCAGAAATACAGGCGGGTGGGCAAGACAGGCGGGCGGGCAAGACAGGCGGGTGGCAAAGGCAGCCCCACCAAAATGACATTCCGTCCATGATATGTGTCAATGTTAGGCGGTGGCCGATCCGCGATATGATATGCTGGATGCAGACACATACCCGGAGGAGGTGTTTCATGATCCGCAATCTGACTGCTTTTGCTGTTGTCGTTGTCCTTGCCAGTCCCGCGCTGGCGGATGGGGTCGTCACCTATCCGACGAAGGATGCGTTTGCCGATGCAACCTTTGCGCTGGAAAATGCGATCACCGAACAGGGGCTGGTGATCGACAGCGTCAGCCATACCGGCGAAATGCTGGAACGTACCAAAGCCGATGTCGGCGGCACGGTCACATTGTTTGAAGAGGCGGATGTTTTCAGCTTCTGTTCCGCCGCCCTGTCGCGCAAGGTGATGGAAGCCGATCCGATGAACATCCGGTTCTGCCCCTACAACATCTTTGTCATGCATCGCCCCGGCGAATCGGTGATGATTGGCTACCGCACCTACCCCGAGGGCCCCATGCAAGAGGTGCAGGCCCTGCTGGACGGGATCGCCCGCGCGGCTGCTGGCGTGGAATGACTGGATCGCCGATCACGGCCCGGTCACGCCGGGTCACAAGGTTCTGACTGGCCGCCGCAAAACGGCGCGGCTTAGGCGGTTTTCGGTCCGGGTCAAGCCGGGGTTTTACCCTTTGGGCGAAAACCCCCGCTGAACCAGTTGTCAAAAACCTGCGTAAGAAGGGTCAGATGCCATCAAGGGCATCCCCACCTGATAGGAGATATCTGATGATTCGCCGTACCGTTCTGGCCCTGACCGCCGCCATCGCATTCGCTGGCCCCGCCTTCGCCGCTGACAAGGACATCGTCGATACCGCCGTTGGCGCGGGATCGTTCAACACGCTGGTTGCCGCTGTGCAGGCCGCCGGTCTGGTCGAAACGCTGAAAGGCCCCGGCCCGTTCACCGTGTTCGCCCCCACCGACGCAGCCTTTGCCGCGCTGCCCGCCGGCACCGTCGAAAACCTGCTGAAGCCCGAGAACAAGGCCCAGCTGGTCGCCGTGCTGACCTACCACGTCATCGCCGGCAAGGTGATGTCCACCGATCTGTCGGATGGCATGAAAGCCGCCACCGTGCAGGGTTCGGAAGTCACCATCACCACCACCGGCGGCGTCAAGGTTGACGCAGCCAATGTGACCACCGCCGACATCGAAGCCACCAATGGCGTGATCCATGTCATCGACGCGGTCATCCTGCCGAAGATGTAATCTGTCGAAAGACAGCGAAAGAGGCGGGGTTTTCCCCGCCTCTTTTTTTTGCGCAAAGGGTCCGAAATCCCCACGTGCCCATCCCAGTTGCCCATCCCGGACGCCGGTCAATCGTGATCCGCCATCCGTGCGCCGGGGGGGTGCAACGGTCCAACTTCGGCCGGTCATGATCCACATCAGTCGTGCGGCCCTGTAACTCCGCTACCTCCGTGCCACAGCCGATGCCGTTGCGTCGTGAGCTGTCTTGGCTTTGGTGTTTACAGGAGTGTAACGATGTCTCTTCAATTCAAGAATCTGGTGCTTGCCGCCGCCTTCGTCGCCGCAGTCCCGGCGGTGTCTCAGGCTGCCACGGTGATTGAGACCAACCTTATCGCGGACCAATTCTTTACCGGCGCCGAAGTGCTGGAACCGGGTAACGCTCTGGAATTCCGGTTCACCGCCCTTGAGGCGTTCACGATTTCCGGGTTTTCGCTGTCTGGGACCGGCAACAATGCCACCGACGATCTGGAAGCCGTCAGCTTTGGCTTCGTGACGCCGACGACCGAAGCTTTTTCCACATTCCTGGCGAATGGCACCGTCGCCTTCGCGGGTGGCTTTCTGCCCGGCGCCGGCTTTGCGGCTGGCGACATGTTCTCTGTCTTTTTCAGCGACGGGATCGATCATCCGGTCAGCCTGACGCTGTCCTTCTCGACCCAGTCCATTTCGGCAGTCCCGCTGCCCGCGTCGGCCCTGATGCTCGGCTCGGCCCTGATGGCGGCCTTCGCGCGGTTTCGGCGCAAGGCCAAACAGATCGCCGCAGGTTCGGGCGACAACGTGACGCCGGGCCTCGCAGCCTGATCTTCAGACTTTGCAGCCGATACGAAACTCAAAGGGGCCTTTCGGCCCCTTTGATGTGTCTTGGTGCGGGACCAGCCCCGGCGCTTAATGCACCACGGCATCCGACGGTTTGGGCCGATTGGTCGCCGCGACCCGGTTGCCGATCAAAAGCCCATCCGGCCCGACGGTGACGGGAATGGTATCGCCGTCATGCACCTCGCCCGCCAGCAGCATGCCCGCCAGCGGGTCCTGCAGCGCGCGCTGGATCACCCGCTTCAGCGGCCGCGCCCCGAACACCGGGTCATAGCCTTCGTCGGCCAGCCACTGTTTCGCATCCGCATCCAGCGCCAGGGTGATCTTGCGCCCCACCAGACGTTTCAACAGGCGCGCCACCTGAATTTCGACGATCCCGCCCATGTCGGCGCGGCCCAGCCGGTCGAACACGATGATCTCGTCCAGACGGTTCAGGAATTCGGGCCGGAAATGACCCCGCACCGCCTCCAGCACCTCGGCCCGCGCACCCGACGCATCCGCCCCGTCGGGCAGTTCCGACAAGGCCCGCGCGCCAAGGTTCGACGTCAGCACGATCAGCGTCTGCTTGAAATCCACCGTCCGGCCATGGCCGTCGGTCAGCACGCCATCATCGAGCACCTGCAACAGCACGTTGAACACATCGGGGTGCGCCTTTTCGACCTCGTCGAACAGCACCACCTGATAGGGCCTGCGCCGCACGGCTTCGGTCAACACGCCGCCTTCCTCATAGCCGACATAGCCGGGGGGTGCGCCGATCAGCCGGGCCACGGAGTGTTTCTCCATGAATTCGGACATGTCGATGCGCACCATGGCGCTGTCGTCGTCGAACAGAAACTCGGCGACTGCCTTGGTCAGTTCGGTCTTGCCCACGCCCGTCGGGCCCAGAAACAGGAACGACCCCAGCGGGCGGCCTTCGTCGTTCAGGCCCGCACGCGCGCGGCGCACGGCATTGGCCACCGCCTTGACCGCCGTGTTCTGGCCGATGACCCGCTTGTGCAGGCCTTCTTCCATTCGCAACAGCTTGTCGCGTTCACCCTCCAGCATCCGGGACGTCGGGATGCCGGTCCAGCGTTCGACCACCTCGGCCACCTGTTCGGGGCCGACGGTTTCCGTCACCATCTGCCCGCTGTCACCCGCCGATTCCGCCGCCGCAAGATCGCGTTCCAGCGCCGGAATGGTGCTGTATTGCAATTCGCCGGCCTTGGCGAAATTGCCCTCGCGCTTGGCGATTTCCAACTCGGCGCGAGCGTGGTCCAGTTGCTCTTTCAGGTCACGGGCAGAGGCCAACTTGTCGCGTTCCGCCTGCCAGCGCGCGGTCATCTCGGCAGACCGCTGTTGCAGGTCGGCCAGTTCGCGGTCCAGCTTTTCCAGTCGATCCTTCGACGCCGCATCGGTTTCCTGCTTCAACGCTTCGGATTCGATCTGCAATTGCAGGATCTGGCGGTCCAGCGCGTCGAGTTCCTCGGGCTTGCTGTCCACTTCCATCCGCAGGCGCGACGCGGCTTCATCGACCAGATCGATCGCCTTGTCGGGCAGGAAACGGTCGGTGATATAGCGGTGCGACAGGGTCGCCGCCGCCACCAGTGCGCTGTCGGAAATCCGCACGCCGTGGTGCAGTTCATATTTCTCCTTGATCCCGCGCAGGATCGACACCGTGTCCTCGACCGTGGGTTCGCTGACCATGATCGGCTGGAACCGCCGCGCCAGTGCCGCGTCCTTTTCGACATACTTGCGGTATTCATCCAGCGTGGTGGCCCCCACGCAATGCAATTCGCCCCGCGCCAGGGCCGGCTTGATCAGGTTGGCGGCATCCATCGCGCCATCCGCCTTGCCGGCACCGACCAGCGTGTGCATCTCGTCGATGAACAGGATCACCTCGCCGGCGGCGGTTTCGATTTCCTTCAGGATGGCCTTCAGCCGTTCCTCGAATTCGCCGCGATACTTCGCCCCCGCGATCAGCGACCCCATGTCCAGCGCCATCAGTCGCTTGTTGCGCAGGGATTCCGGCACATCGCCGTTGACGATGCGCAGCGCCAGCCCTTCGGCAATCGCCGTCTTGCCGACGCCGGGTTCGCCGATCAGCACCGGGTTGTTCTTGGTCCGGCGCGACAGCACCTGCATCGACCGGCGGATTTCCTCGTCCCGGCCAATGATGGGGTCGATCTTGCCCTGCCGCGCGGCCTCGGTCAGGTCGCGGGCGTATTTGTTCAGCGCATCGTAACCTTCTTCGGCCGACGCGCTGTCGGCGGTGCGGCCCTTGCGGATGTCATTCACCGCGGCATTCAGCGCCTGCGCCGTCACGCCACCTGCATCCAGCGCGTCCTTTGCCTTGGATTTCACCATGGCCAATGCCATCAGGATGCGTTCCACGGGAACAAAACTGTCGCCCGCCTTTTTCGCCAACGCCTCGGCTTCGGACAGGACCTTGACGGTCAGCGTGTCCAGATAGGTCTGACCGGCATCACCCGACACCTTGGGCTGTTTGGCCACGGCCAGATCGATGGCCGTGCGCACGGCAGCGGCATCGCCACCCGACCGGGTGATCAGGTTGGCGGCCATGCCTTCGGCATCGTCCAGCAAGGCTTTCAGCAGATGTTCAGGCACAAGGCGCTGATGGCCTTCGCGCATCGCGATGGTCTGGGCGGCCTGAACGAAGCCGCGCGACCGCTCCGTGAACTTGGTCAAGTCCATGGTCATTTCTCCTGTGTTAGCACCCGGTTCCCGTGCGCCCGCCCCTGCGGCACGCCTCATTTCCAGGCCTTGACCGGGATGTGGTCACGCAAGCGTGACAGTTCAAGACCCGGCTGGCTTGACGCCCCATCCTGTCGCTGGCATGTGCCGCATGTCTGATCCTCGGAGCCCGTGATGACCCCATCTGATGACCGTCTGATCGTGGCGCTGGACGTGCCGAATGCCATGGTCGGACTGGACCTTGCACGGCACCTTGGCGATGCGGTGTCGTTCTACAAGATCGGGCTGGGCATGCTGACCGGCGGCGGGCTGGCCTTGGCGGACGAATTGAAACAGCAGCACGGCAAACGGATCTTTCTGGATCTGAAGCTTTTCGACATCGGCGCGACGATCGAGGCAGCGGTGCGGGGCCTTGCACAATATGATCTGGATTTCCTGACCGTGCATGGCGACCCGCATGTGGTGCGCGCCGCCAAGGAAGGCGCATCTGGCAAGGACCTGAAAATCCTTGCGGTGACCATCCTGACCTCGCAGGACCGCGCCGATCTGGACGCGAATTGCATCAAACCGGGCGATCTGGCGGCCATCACCACCGAACGCGCCGCCCGGGCGCTGCACGCAGGCGCCGACGGCATCATCGCCAGCCCGCAAGAGGCGGCGATGATCCGGGCCTTGCCGCAGGCGGC
>JBGSJU010000198.1:0-24595 GCA_041741655.1 Rhodobacterales bacterium | reverse complement strand
GCGCACGACCTCGCCGCCCAGACTGCTGCCGTCGCGCCGCGTCAGAGTCAGCAGATCGCCCAGCGCGGCGTCGCGTTCAAGACCCAGCACCCGCAGCAACCCGCCGTCGATGGCCATCACCCGTCCGATCACGCGCCGCGGGGTCAGGCGAGAAATCCCATCGCCAAGCTGGGCCAGATCGATCAGTTGCATCGCACGTTCCTCATATCTTCTGAAAACCGTTTCTAAAGGAATCGGGGTTAAGCCTTGGTTGAAACCAATCGAGGGAGAAGCCCCGATGTTCGCACAACTCGACATCTTCCGGACCGCAGGCGGTCTGGCCCGACACGCGGCCTTGCGGCAGGGCGTGATCGCCGAAAACATCGCCAATGCCGACACGCCCGGTTACGCCGCCCGCGATGTGGCGGCGTTCACCGACTTCATGGATGGGACGCACGCCATGCGGCGAACGCGGCCTAGCCATTTCGGGGCATCCGACCACCCCGATCGCCGGATTTCCAATACAGGCACGATGCCGTCGGCCAATGGAAATGCCGTGGCGATCGAAACGGAAATGGTCAAGGCGGTCGAGGTGCGGCAGCAGCATGATCGCGCTCTGGCCATCTATCGCAGTTCGCTGGCGCTGTTGCGCGCCAGCCTTGGACGCCGTTGAGGAGCCCAGCATGACCGATTTCCAATCCGCCCTGGCCATCTCGTCCAGCGGCATGAAGGCGCAGTCGCACCGTTTGCGGCTGGTTTCCGAAAACATCGCCAATGCCGATACGCCCGGCTATCGCGGCAAGACGGCGCCGTTCGAAACCGCGCTGCGCGTCCCGTCTGGCGAAACCGCCGCCGGCGAGGTGCGGGTGGGAAACGTGCGTCTGGACCGCACCGAACTGGAACGCATCCATGATCCGGCGCATCCGCTGGCCGATGACAGCGGGCATTACGACGGGTCCAACGTGGACCTGATCATCCAGATCGCCGACGCGCGCGAAGCGCAGCGCAGCTACGAGGCCAATTTACGGATGTTCGATCAGGCGCGGCAGATGTCGGCGTCTTTGCTTGAACTTCTGCGTCGTTAACCCTGAAAGAAGGAGCTCCAGAATGGACATCCGTTCGACCAATGCCGCCCGGAATTACCTGACATCCCGTCCCGCGGTTGACCCGGCGCCCGATACTGCAGGCAGCCGTGCGCAGGCCGCGATCCACGATTTTGCCAGCACCCTACAACAGGCCGAAACAACCGCCATGGCCGCGATGCAGGGAGATGCTGACCCGCATGCGCTGGTTCAAGCGCTGGCTCAGGCCGAACTTGCCGTCGAAACCGTGGTGACGGTGCGCGACAAGGTGGTCGAGGCCTATCAGGAAATCCTGCGGATGCCGGTCTGATGCTGACCGAGGCCGCGTTTTTCGACACCTTGCGCGAAGGGCTGTGGATTTCGGTCGTCACCTCGGCACCGATCCTGATCACCGCGCTGGTTGTCGGTCTGGTGGTCGGCCTGTTCCAGGCGCTGACCTCGATCCAGGAAATGACCCTGACCTTCGTGCCGAAGCTGGCCGCGATGCTGGCCGTGTTCTGGGTGTCGATGGATTTCATGACCCGCACGCTGGTCGCGTTCTTTCAGGGCCAACTCATGCCCATGATTTCAGGAGGCTGACATGGATGCCACGGGCTATATCACGTTGTCGCGGCAATCCGGGCTGCTGCGCGAATTTCAGGTCATCGCCAACAATATCGCCAACAGCGCCACCACCGGCTACCGGCAGGAGGGGCTGATCTTCTCGGAATTTGTGCAAGGCGGCGGCGATGGCGATTCGATCTCCATGGCGGTGGCGCGCACACGCAACACCTCGATGGTGCAGGGGGCGCTGACCCAGACCGGGGGGCGCATGGACCTGGCAATCGAAGGTGATGGGTTTTTCATGGTGGAAACCCCGAAAGGCCAGCGCCTGACCCGCGCGGGCAGCTTTGCCAGTTCAGCCGAAAGCGAACTGGTCACGCCGGGCGGCTACCGCGTGCTGGATGCCAGCGGCGCACCGCTGTTCATTCCGCCCGATGCGACCGACCTGAAGATCGGCGCCGATGGCACGATCAGCGCGGCCGGCCAGAACCTTGGCCAGGTCGGGCTGTTCATGCCCGCAGAGGCAACGCGGTTGCAACGCGAAGATGGCGTCCTGTTTGTTGCCAGTGGCGCGGTGGAACCCGATTTCGAGGCGCGGGTCCTGCAAGGTTTCCTTGAATCCGCCAATGTCGATCCGATCGGGCAAATGGCCCGGATGATCGAGGTCCAGCGCAGCTACGAACTGGGCCAGAAGCTGCTTGATACCGAACACGAGCGCCTGCGTGGGGCGCTGACCACCCTTTTTCGATAGGAGATCCGCATGCGTGCCCTCACGATCGCAGCCACCGGCATGTCGGCGCAACAGATGCGCGTCGAGACGATTTCGAACAACCTCGCGAACATGTCCACGACGGGCTACAACACCCGACGTGCCGAATTCGCCGACCTGCACTATCAGCAATACGCCCGCGCCGGCACGATCACGGCCGCCGACGGCACTGTCCTGCCGACGGGCATTCAGTTGGGCCTCGGCGTTCGTCCCGCCGCGGTGACGGTCGAATTGTCTCAGGGCGCGCTGTCGGCAACCGGGGGCGATCTGGATGTCGCGATCGAAGGGCTGGGCTATCTTGAGGTCACGCTGCCGTCCGGGCAGACCGCCTATACCCGCGACGGGGCGCTGAAACGCTCCGCCGAAGGCGTGATCGTCACCTCGGATGGCTATCCGGTTTCGCCGGAAACCGTGATCCCGCCCGAAGCCCGGTCGATTTCGATCAATGGCGCCGGCGAGGTCTATGCCTATTACGCCGATGCGACCGAAGGCCAGCTGCTGGGCCAGATCGGACTTGCCGGCTTTACCAACGCCAAAGGGCTGGAGGCGATGGGGTCGAACCTGTTCCTTGAAACGCAAGCCTCGGGTCCGGCGAACGTGTCCACGCCGGGGTTGGACGGGCTGGGAACCTTGCGGCAGGGCTATCTGGAGGACAGCTCGGTCGATCCGGTGCGCGAGATCACCGAACTGATCGAGGCCCAGCGCGGCTATGAATTGAATGCCAAGGTGATTTCCGCGGCCGACCAGATGCTCGGCGCCACGACACAGGTGCGCTGATGCGGTTCCTGATCATGTTGGCCGTCACAGCAGGCATAGCAGGCATGGCGGGCACAGCGTCCGCGGACACGCTGGTTGCAACCCGCATGATCCGGCCGCAAACCGTGCTGACCGAGTCCGACGTAACCCTGCGGCCCGGTACGGAACGCGTTGAACTGACGCCCGAAGCGGTCGTGGGGCTCGAGGCGCGCGCGCTGATCTATCCCGGGCGCCCGATCCGTCCGGTCGATGTCGGCCCGCCCGCGCTGGTGGAACGCAACCAGATCGTCGCGCTGCGCTATGCCGTGGGACAGATCACGATCCTCGCCGAAGGTCGGTCGATGGGGCGCGGGGGGGCGGGTGAAACCCTGCGCGTGATCAACACTGCCTCACATGTCGCCCTGACGGGCATTGTCCAGATCGACGGCTCCGTCCTCGTCCAGCGTTGAAAGAACCGCCATGCTGCCACGCATATTCCTGATTTCCACCTTGGCTCTTGCCGCATGTGGCCGTGGCGATCACATCGGCAAGGCGCCCGGGTTCACCCCAGCCAGCGGTGGGCCCGAACAGCAGGCGATGTATTATTCGGGACAGCCACTTGGTCTGGGCCCCGTCACCGAAAATGATGGGTCGTCCCTGTGGACCGGCCATCGTGCGTCGCTGTTCGGCGATCGTCGCGCCGTCAGACCCGGCGATATCCTGACCGTCGTGATCGAGGTGGATGATCGGGCTGAAATTTCCAACTCCACCCAGCGCGCGCGATCTGGATCAGAGCAGTTGGGCGTCCCCAACCTGCTGGGACTGCCGCAACGCCTTGATGAAAAACTGCCCGAGGGCGCGACATCGGCAGAAGCTGTCGGGCTGAATTCCGCCAGCAAATCGACTGGGTCCGGTTCTGTGCGCCGCAACGAGAAGCTGACGTTGCGGGTGGCCGTGACGGTGGTCGAGGCTTTGCCGAATGGTGTGCTTTTCCTGTCGGGGACTCAGGAAATCCGGGTCAATTTCGAGATGCGGGAACTTTTGGTGACGGGCTATGTGCGCCCCGAGGACATCAGCCGACAGAACGAAATCACGTATGACAAGATGGCCGCTGCCCGGATTTCCTATGGCGGACGGGGTCAGATCAGCGACATGCAGCAGCCGCGGTTGGGCCAGCAGGTCCTTGACGTTGTGCTGCCCTTCTAGGTGAGGCCGCAATGAAGAAAATTCTACCGATCATTCTGGCTTTGCTGGGCACGGGAGCCGGCGTGGGGGCCGGCCTGTTCCTGATGCCCCCCCCGGCCGACCCCGAGATGGCCACAGATCCCTGCGGCGAGCCTGCGACCGCCGATGCAGCGGCAGCACACAAGGACGACGCCGATGCCGCAACGCGGGACTATGTCAAACTGAACAATCAATTCGTGGTTCCCATCGTGCTGTCGGATCGGGTCCGGTCGCTGGTTGTCCTGACCATCAGCCTGGAAGTGACGGCGGGGGTGCAGGAGCGGGTGTTTGCGGTTGAACCGAAACTGCGCGCCGGTTTTTTGCAGGTGCTGTTCGATCATGCCAATTCCGGCGGTTTCGAAGGGGCCTTCACAAGCGCGACGACCATGGAAACTTTGCGACGGTCGCTGCATGAGGTCGCCAC
The DNA here is from genome assembly GCA_041741655.1 of Rhodobacterales bacterium. Taxonomy (GTDB): domain Bacteria; phylum Pseudomonadota; class Alphaproteobacteria; order Rhodobacterales; family Rhodobacteraceae; genus UBA9554. The sequence goes on along the minus strand of JBGSJU010000198.1, from coordinate 19,839 downwards.
GCGGGTCCTTGGCGATGCCGTCTCGGATGTCCTGATCACCGACATCGCGCGTCAGGACGTTTAGGCCTTACCGCTGGTCACGGCCCAACAGGCGCAACGCCTCGGATCTGGCAAAGGCCAGCCGCATGGCGTCCATGGCCGTTGCGCGAACCACGCGGAGGCGCGCCCGGTCCATCTGCAAGTCCGCACGCCGGCGTTGCGCCCAAAGTTCAAACGACGCGTCCGCCCCGGTGTGACGATAGGGATTTTCAACGGAAAGGCGAAACATGCCCTGCACCTGAGCCTCGATCGCCGCGAGCTCGGTCGCAATGTCTTGCTCGCGGGCGGCGATGCGCGCCAGATCCTGACGGGCTCGGTCAAGTCGCAGGTCAACCACGCGCGCCAGATCGCGCCGCGTTTTCAGGTCCATCTGCGCGCCCTTTTCCGCATGTCCTCGGCGAAGCGGATCGCAACGGCCACGGCCTGATAATGTTCGGCTGCGATTTCCTGGCCAACATCGACCGTTGCATACAGCGTACGCGCCGTTGGTGGATCGGCGTGCACCGGGATCCCCGCGGCCTGCGCCAGCGTCCGGATCCGCAAGGCGGTTTCATCGACACCCTTGGCGACACAGACCGGGGCGGCCCCGCGTTGCCGTGACCATTTCAACGCAACGGCATAATGGGTCGGGTTGACAATGACGACGTCAGCTTTTGGCACCTCTGCAGCCAATTGCTGCAAGGCCAGTTCCTGGGCGCGCGCCCGACGATGCTGTTTCATCGCCGGATCACCGTCGGATTCCTTCATCTCATCCTTGAGATCCTTCAGAGTCATCCGCTGACGCTGCATATGGGCCTGATATTGCCAAAGATAGTCAATCGCCGCGATCACGATGGCAATGATCAGGACACGCGTCAGGAGCTGCAGTAGAATTTCGGCCATCAGGACCAGCGCGGGTCCGGGTTCTGCCTCTGGCAGGGCCTGCAAAAGATCGATCCGGTCCAGCAGGAAAAGACCCAGCACAAGACTGTAGATCAGCAATTTCACAGTGCTTTTCGCGAACTCGAACAACCCGTTTGCGCCGAATTTGTTTTGCGCGTTCGCAAGCGGCGAGATGCGCGCCAGTTTTGGTTGCAAATTGCTGCCCGTTACCGTGAATGCGCGTTGCGCCAACACGCCAGCCAACGCAGCCATGGCTGGAATGGCGAACCACGGCGCCGTCACCCGCGCCGTATCGGCAAGGGCGGCGCGCAGGACGGGCCCGAAAGCGCCACCCAGTGGCGCAGTCGCAAGCGGGCCTGCCTGCGTGAGCATCGTCATCATTGAATTGCCCAGTTCGATCAAGCTGGCCGCGCCCCAGACGGAAAACACCAGCAGGAACCCCCCCTGTGCCGCAGCCATCGTAACATCGGCCGACCGTACCACTTGTCCCTTGCGACGCGCATCATCCAGACGTTTTTGCGTCGGCTCGTGTGATTTGTCCGATGCGTCGTCGTCGTCACTCATGGCCAGATCCCCGCGGGATTGCCAAGAACACCGGTGATGGCATCGCGCCAGCGCACCACGATCACCGGGGTCAATGCCATCAACAGGGCCAGCGTCGCCAACGAGATCGCCGGCGCCCCGACAAGCGCGACCATGAGTTGCGGCATCGCCCGGTTCACGACACCCAGCGTGATGTTGTAGGCGACCGAGACCAGAACAAACGGAAACGCCAACATGAATGCGAGGGAAAAACTGCGCGTGACCTGATCCCGGCCCCAGTCCGCGACCATGTCTGCCGCCGGCAAGCGACCGAGGGGAAACAACGCAAACGAGGCATGCAGAAACTCGATCACGCGCAAATGCAGCCCGGACATCACAAACAGAGTCAATCCCGCCAGCATCAAGACATTGCCGACTGCCGGTAACGGATCGGCAACAGCCCCGCCAAACAGTTGCGACAGCGACGTGGATTGTGCCGCAATCGCCCCGGCGGTTTGCAAGGCCAAGACCCACAACCGGATCATCAACGCCAACAGGGTGCCAACCCCGGTTTCGACCACGATCAACAAGGGCCACGCCGACGTCGTGGCGGGGGGAACTAGGGTGTGACCCAGCATCGGCGCCAAAATGACCGCAAAGCAGATCGCAAGTCCCAGCTTGATCCGGGTCGGGATGCTGCGTTCGCCAAGCGCCGGCAAAAATGCCATGATGGCCGCAACGCGCGGAAAAACAAGGGCAACTTGCTGCACGACGCCGTTGCCAATGTTCATCAGATCGTCCAGCGGCACGATCATGCCGCGACCGTACCTACAAGGGCTGGTCTGGCTTCCAGTCCGACCTCCTCGAAGGAAACCACCGGGTTTGTCAGGCCGCGCGCGCTCATCACTGTTCGCAGGAACCGCCGGCGCCGCGCCGAAGTGATCAGCGCCGGGAAAATCCCGCGATCGCCGCACTCGCGCAATTTGTCGGCCAGTCCACCCGCCAGCCGATTGAACAGATCGGGTGGCAAGGCAACGTCAAGATTTGGTCCGGACTCGATCTGGAAGGATGCAAATATCTCCTCCCACTCTGGATCCAGTTGGATAAGGGGGATCGTGCCATCCTCGCGCTTGAAGGGTGCAACCAGTTGAAATCCCAACCTTTGTCGAACGTGTTCGACCATGCCTTCGAGTCCGGCCTGCATCGGTCGGGCCTCAGCAATGGCTTCGAGGATCAGGGGAATGTTGCGGATTGATACCTGTTCTTCCAGCAGGTTGCGCAGAACGGCGTGGAACAGGTCCATCGGGACCCGGTCTGGGATCATTTCATCCAGAAAACGCCGGTTCGCTTCGGCCCGCGCGGGGTCTGTCAAGCGGCAAAGCTCGTCAAGAAGGCGGCGCAGGGTCTTGAGGCTCAGCAGGCGTCCAAGATTGCGGCGGATCACCTCAAGAAGATGCGTCGCCAACACCTCCGGCGGAGTAACAATGGTGGCCCCGGCAAGAGCCGCGGTTTCCTGTTCGGCAAAGGCGATCCAGCGGGCAGGTGCGTTGTAGACGGGTTCACGCACGTCCTCGCCCGCCGGCATGCCGTGCGAGGATGCCGGCAACAGCGCCAGCGACTTCTCGGCGCGTAACATGGCGCGTGCCCGTTCGACACCCTGGATCCGGATGACATAGGTGCCGGCCGGCAATGAAGGATCATCGGTCAGCCGGATTTCCGGCAAGACCAGACCATAGACGGCCGCAACATGCCGTCGCATGTTGCCGATCCGGACATCGAGACCGGTACCGGGGTCCAACACCATGCCGACAAGGTCCGGGGCAAATTCGACATGCAGATCATCGAGGTCCAGAAGATCGCCGATGGACTTTTCAGGCGGGCGTGCGACGGGGGCATCTGTCGCCTTGGCCGCGGTAATTGCGCTGCTGTGACCCCGACGCCATGCGACATATCCAAGGAAGACTGCGCCTGCGGCAAATGGAATGAACGGCAGACCCGGCACAAGTCCGAACAGGAACATCAACACGCTGACCGTGCCCAGCGCAGCCGGATGCCCTCCCAATTGTTGAAAAACCGCAATATCAGTTGCGCCGGTATTGCCGCCGCGCGCCAGCAGCAACGCCGAGGCGATCGAAATGATCACCGCCGGGATCTGGGTGACCAGTCCATCGCCCACCGTGAGGATCGCATAGGTTTCAAAAGCCTGTCCGATCGGCATGCCATGCATAACCACCCCAACGGTCAGTCCGACGGCGATGTTGAGCAAGGTGATCAACAAGCCAGCGACCGCATCCCCTTTCACGAATTTCGAGGCGCCATCCAGCGATCCGAAAAATGTTGTCTCGCGCTGTTCGGTTTCCCGCCGCTGCCGCGCTTCGGTATGGGTAATGGCGCCGGCGGCCATATCGGCGTCGATGGCAAGCTGTTTCCCTGGCATCGCATCCAGTGCAAAACGTGCACCGACTTCTGCCATTCGAGCGGCGCCCTTGGTAATGACCATGAAATTCACGATCAGGATGACGATGAAAACAACGATTCCCAGAAGAATATTGTCACCCATGACAAACCCGGCAAAGCCCGCAATCACACCGCCGGCGGCGTCAGGTCCGGTATGTCCATTGCCGATAATCAGTTTTGTCGAAGAAATATTCAGTGACAGCCGCAACATCAGGCTGCCCAAGAGGATTGTCGGAAATGATGAGAAATCCAGCGGCCGCTCGATGAAAAGCGTTACGGTGAAAATCAGAATCGCAAGTGCGAAAGAGACGGCAAGACCGATATCAAGCAATATGGGTGGCATCGGCAGGATCATCATGACAATCACTGCCATCAACGCGGTGGCAAGCAGCACGGTTGGACGAAAAACATTGACCATGTATTGCCGAGCGCCTCCGTGTGATCCGTCCTAAAAATTATCACAAAGATTACAAACAAATCATAAACTCGGATGCATCTGGCGATGTATGATCTGTTTGATGTGCTCCCGGGTGCCTTTGATAGAGAAAAAGTATTACTTGGTCGTGGATAAGATTGCTGGATCACAGATGATTTTCAATTTTGGAAGAATCTTCAGTTTCCGGTATCACCTGCAGTCGCGACTAGAGCCATATCCAGTCAAGCTGACCTCCATTGCGTGCGCAGCAGGTTCCTCAAAGGGCCAGTATGCAAACGCCAAATCAAGTTCCGACACCCTCTGGGCCGCGTGCCGATACTTGCTGAGATTGCTATTGCTACCTGGCACCCAAGGGCCAGAGTCTGATCCCGAAAATCGCTGAATCTGGTAAAGGAAAGAAGCACATGCGCAGATCGCGGTCGCGCCAAGGTTTCAAACATGTTGAACTGAAAACTGCTTTCGCCTGCCCTTCTTGAGCAAGGCAATTCCACTTATGGAGAACCGGACAGATTATTCGATTTTTATTCCAAGACGGTGTTTTCGAGAACGACGGCATTCGGCGCTTCGATGCGGTTCAGCATTTCAGCCACGACCGCCCGTGTGCGTTCGCTATCCGAAACGAGGGTTCGTCCAACCTGAAGTGGCTCTTCTTCAGTAAGTAACGGCAATATCAGCGTCGGCTCCAAGGCCAATGCACCAAACTCTGCAACACCTGTTGGGCCAATATCTTTTAGACGTGACCAATCTCCGGCAAGAAATGCGGCATCGATTTCTTCCGATTTTGCAGCAATGCCGCGAAAGATTTGCTGCGACGTCGCATAGTCCCCGGCAGCAATGCGTGCTTCGGCCCGAAGCCGGTCGATATCCGGTCCGGAGAGGCCGGTCAGTTCGGCCTCGGCGCGGCGAGGGCGGTTCTGTTGCAAGGCGCTGCGGGCTCGCAGGGTTTTTTGGACACGCCCTAGGTCCCCCTCCGCCCGACCCGTCAGGAAGTTTTCGGCTGCGGGTGCGAAACCCAGATCGAGGAGCCTTTGCGCCAGTGCATTTGAAACCCCCGGATCTACGACAGCCAGTATTTCGGGTGCAACATTCAAAGACCGATGTACAAATTCCAGATCACTGGCCTGTTGCGCCAGGGTCCGCAGCGACGCAGACCACAGATCGGCGCGCAGCGGCATAGGACGGGGCTCCGCCAGCAATTCGAACGCTTTGCCAAACTGACCGGATGCCGCGAAGGCAAGCACATTCACGCGCCACAATTCATCTGCAATAGGCGTTCTGCGATACTCCAAAGCGTAGGACTCCGCCAACAAGGCGGTTTCCGGCGCGATGGGACGACCAGCTGCGATTTCGATGTCGATCATCCGCACAAGCGCCTCCGGCGCAAGTTGGCCATTGGCTTCGGTGACATTTGTGAGTAGTGCAATGGCTTCCAAGTCTGACTCGCCCGCAAGCGAAACCTCGGCTTCCTCAATCTGCAATGCAGGTGTAGTGTTTTCGGTCGCGCGCTTGATGATGCGAAGAATGGTGTCCGCACCTTCGGAATTTCCCGCTGCACGCAGGCGTCGGACAAGAACCGGACCCAAACTGTCCTTCAGATGCCAAGGCAAGGCCGTGAAGGCCTGGGTGACAGCGCCGATGGCCGCATCGGCGGTGACAGTCGGGTCTGGATAAGCCAGAACCGCCCAGAGCGATGCGGGTGTTTCGCAATGTGCCTGATCTTTGAAGATATCTCTACCACTACTCTGCCCGTGGTCCATGATCTGGGCCAATGCGAGAATAGGCGTGGCTTTCTCATCAAGGGGATCAACGGGAGCGAGTATCGCCCGAGCTTCCGCTCCCATCCCAAAGTAAAGGTAGTAGCGCGCAAGTCGTAGCGCCGCCGCACTGTTGGATCGGCCAGATTCTGAATAGACGTCGCGTTGCAGTTGACCGAGACCCTGACCGAAAGCCTCGGCTTCGCTCCAAGCGGCGACGTCAACTTGTTCTGCGGGTAAGCATCCGATGGTTGCATGGGACGAACTTGCCATCACATTATGGTCGTCCGTCTCTGCTCCGACAGGCAGGTTGGTCCGCACCTGGATGTTCAGCTGCGACGTTTCACCCGGACGGGGCGCGGACGGACCTTCATCCTGCCCGCCAACGGTGGGCGACAGTTCGGACACAAGCGTGTCAGATGAACTATGTGAAGACTCCAGAAGTCCTTGAGAAACCGCGCGCGCAATCTGGAACTGAAGACCGCGCGCCGTCTCCGGGTCGGGTTGTGAAGACGGATCTTCCTGCCTGACGGTTTTGGATTGCAGGCTTAGTGGCAGGGCCAGTGTGGCGTTCGCCGCACCGCCCGCAGCAGGCAGTCCACCATACCGCAATTGCGCCACCTGCGGCGGACGCGTGACGGATGACACCGGACCGCCGTCGCCGGTGGACGGATCTGATACTGGTTCCAGGCGAGCATCGGTGACATCAAGCGTGACAACGCCCGGCCCACCGCGACCCAGAACCGGCGTGCACGCACAGGCGAATGTGACCCGCAGTCGATTGTCGCCTTCACGCATAATGTCCGCTATGCGATTGCGCCCGATCCGACGAAATGCATCAGCGAGGTCGATCTGATGTGGTCCGTTGGCAAACGAAAGCACCGCACTGTCGGTTGTAACATCAAGCGCCACATCGATATCGCGGCCCATGATCACGGCGATCCGGGTGAAATCGGAATGTTCACCGCTGATCACCTTCAGGGTTTCCGCATGCGCGATGGTCGTCCACACACAGAAGAACAAGATCAGAAGTCGCATTATGCGGCCTCCTGCTTAAGTGCCTTGAGCGCCTCTTCCAATTCGGCAAATCCTGGACGTGCGTGACCTGGGGCATTCTGGCGCCCGACTTCGATGCAGATATTTGCGGGGTGATTGTGCAGGTTTGCGATCAGGACCTCGCGGATCAGGTTGTAGAAATGCCCGTCCTCTTCAACCACCGATTTTAGTTTGGCTGCGAAGGGGCCAACCAGACCGTAGGCCAGAAAAACCCCCAGAAACGTGCCAACCAGTGCGCCGCCGATCATCTTTCCCAATATCTCCGGTGGCTGGTCGATCGAGGCCATGGTCTTGATCACGCCCAGAACAGCCGCGACGATCCCGAGCGCAGGCAGGCCATCTGCAACGCCCTGCAAGGCGTGGCTGGAATGCAGGGCGTGGTGCAGCGTGGTTTCCATCCGCTTGTCCAACACCTCTTCGACCTGATGCGGATCGTCATAGTTCATGGACGCAGACCGCAGCGTGTCGCAAATCAGATCGCAGGCTTCTGCGTCTGACTGTATCTTGGGGTATTTCCCGAAGATCGACGAATTTGCCGGGTCTTCGATGTGCGCCTCGATGGCGACAGGGTTCTGACGGGCGAGCCGGATCAATTCGAACAGTAGACACAGAAGATCACGGTAGTCGTCATGTTTCCATTTCGGTCCCTTGAAGACCTTTGCGATGTCCTTCACCGTGTGTTTCACCGCCGACATGTCATTGCTGAGCAAGAAGGCTCCGACTGCGGCGCCGCCGATCATCATCATCTCGAAGGGAAGCGATTTCAGGATGATCCCCATCTTGCCGCCAGCAGCAAGATAACCCCCGAAAACCATCACGAAAATCACGGCAATGCCGATCAGACCCAACATGTCATCACCTTTTTCCCATCCTGCGGTTCAGCCTCGCAGAGCCGCGTTAACAAACCACTGATCCGGCCGGATCACTTGCGCGGCACATCTGCATTGCGTCCGGCAAGGATCGCGCTGACGGAATAGGCCGCTTCGGTTCGCATTCCGGCAAGGATCGGCGCCGCAATTTCGGGGCGCATGCGACCTAGGAAACCCGCGGAGAAGGCTGGTTCCATCGTGTCGAACAGCGCGGCGGCTTCCTTTGGTTTCATGGCTTCATAGACTGCGACCAGTCGATTGATGTCGTCCTCACTGGCCGTTTCCGCCAAGGCGATGGTATCGCGCAACCGCGTTTCCGCCTCGCGAAGCGCATCAAGTTTTTCCTGCACCTCTGCGTCAGCCGCGGTGAGGGCCTGCATCCGCATGCGGGCCTGCGACTCCTGACGGCGCAATGCGGCCTCGCGATTCTGCAAGGCCACTATCAGCGCAGCAAAGTCCGCCTCGCTGCGACATGCCTCCGGGGACAGCGCCGCGGCAGGCTTCGCGTCAGGATCTGCCTCACCTGCCCGCGCCAGGGCGGTGCCAGCACCGGCCAGCGACCGGATCACCGCGGAACAGACCAAAAGCGCAGCAATCACAACCAGCGTGCCGCGGCGCGGACGGCGCAATGAATTGGGCGTGGGCATGTCAGGCCTGACCATGCCGAACGAACATCGGTTCGCGCGCGGGCGGGTCGGCCTGTTCTTGTGTTGAAGGGTCCGGGATGTCGTGCAATGCGGCGACCATCAGTTCAAGCCGTCGTGCGGCAGATTCGGCCCGCGCCGTCAGGCTGTCGAGCGATTGCGTCGATGCGCCGGCCATCGCCTGAGCGGCCGCGAGCGCGCGGGTCAGATCGTCAACCTGGGCCGACAGGACGGCGACGGCACCGCCCATGCCGGTTTCAAGATCGTTGAACCGCGCCAATCGCCGCGCCAGCACATAGCAATACAACCCTGCCCCCAGTGCCCCGGCGACCAGAAGAATATCGGCAATCATCGCCATCAGGTTCCTCCTCAGTTCAAAACGAATTCCATCACCAGAAGATTCTCGACCCGACCCTGTCCGGTAACGACCTGAATACGCCGCAACAATTGCGATCGCAGCCGTGGCAGAACCTGCGGATCCTCGAAATCGGCCGGTTCGAGGGCACGCAGATAACTGTTCATCACGTCGATGATCCGCGGCATCAGGGTGCGCACCTGATCGGCATGCGCGGTCACCACCTCGATCTGGCTGCGAAACCGCAACTGGCGGACTTGAGAGCCAGGCGAGAGGGTGACCAGAATCGGCTCCACCTCCAGAAATATGACATCGGGCATGTCCGGAACCGAAGGCGCCTCGTGAGCCGCGCTGTCTGCGCCATCAAGAAAGCCACTGGTGACGGCAAAAAAACCACCCCCACCGCCCGCAACGGCCAGAACAAGGCCGATCAGCAAGGGAAGCTTGGACGATTTTCGGGGCGCGGGGGGGTCGGCTGTCGCGATGTCCGCCATGGTATCATTCCGGTTTTGTTCCTGATCCATCGATAGCGCACATCCACTAACCGATTGTTAAGTCTGATCCGCCAATCTGCGGTTGATCCGTGCAAAACGCCGGATGGAAGGAGACCGCCCTTGCAACAGATCCTGACCCTCTGGTCGTCTCTTGACCTGCGCCGCCGAATCGTTGTGGTTGTCGCCACACTCGCCGTTTTTCTTGCCGTGCTGGCGCTGTCGCGCATTGCAACTCAGCCATCGCTTTCGTTGCTGTATTCGGGCTTGGAACCTTCGGCTGCCGGCGAGGTCGTGGCTGCACTCGACACCCGCAACGTGACCTATGAGGTGCGCGGCGGGTCGATCTTTGTCGAAACGCGGCGCCGTGACGAGCTGCGCATGACCTTGGCCAGCGAAGGGCTGCCTGCGAATGGTGGTCGTGGCTATGAATTGCTCGACACAATGACCGGTTTCGGGACCACGGCACAGATGTTCGACACCGCCTATTGGCGCGCGAAGGAAGGTGAACTGGCGCGGACGATTTCAGGCAATCCGCAGATTGACGCCGCGCGGGTCCATATTGCTGGCACGTCCGGCAATCCGTTCCAGCGCAACCTGCGCCCGACTGCCTCGGTTTCTGTCAAAACGATCGGTGGTACCTTATCGCCGCAGCAGGCGCGGGCGATCCGGCATCTGGTTGCCGGGGCCGTCACGGGCATGACCGCCGCAGATGTTGCCGTCATCGACAGTGCCGGCGGTCTGATCGCGGGGGAAGATGCGACGCCGGCCTCAGGCCTCGATGATCGCACCACGGCGCTGCGCGAGAGGCTCCAGCGCCTGCTGGAAGCACGGGTCGGCCTTGGCAATGCGATCGTGGAATTGTCGATCGAAACGGTCACAGACAGCGAAATGATTCGCGAACGCCGGGTCGATCCGGCATCGCGCACCATGATCAGCAGCGATACCGAAGAAAGTAGCGGCACCGAAAAGGGTGCGGGCGGCGTCACGGTCGCCTCCAACCTGCCCGATGGTCAGGGCGCCGAGGGCGAAGGGAGCAGCAGCCAGTCAACTCTGACCCGCGAGCGCCTGAATTACGAAGTGTCCGAAACCGAACGCGAAGTGACGCGCGGTCCCGGCGCGATTCGCCGCATGACGGTTGCGGTTCTGGTCAATGGCATGCCGGGCGTCGATGCCGCCGGCGTTACAACGATCCTGCCGCGCCCGGACGGCGAGCTAGAGGCGTTGCGCGACCTTGTTGCCTCGGCCGTCGGTTTGGATACCGCGCGGGGTGACGTGATCACCATTAAATCCATGACCTTTGATCCCGGCGTACCTGGCGGGGCGGCCGTGTCCGCCGGGTATCTGGCGGGCTTCCTGCCGGATCCGATGACCGTTATCCAATTGGTAGTTCTGGCGATCGTCGTGCTGATCCTTGGCCTATTTGTAATCCGCCCGATCCTGCTGGCGCCGCCGCGCGCCTTGCCCGCGCCGGTTTCGGCCTTGCCACCCCCAGGCCTACCCGCCGAAATGCGCGGGCGGAGCAACGCCATACCCGCCTTGACCGGAGAAATCGCCGGTGATGACGGCGCCTGGCTTTTGCCGGATCAAGGCAATCGCGGTGATGCCGGATCTGCGCGTGCCGGAGAAGGACCTGATCCTGTCGAGCGACTGCGCGCGCTGATCACGGAACGGCAGCAGGATTCGGTTGAAATCCTGCGATCCTGGCTGGAAGAGCGCGAGGAGCGCGCATGACGCGCATTGCGCATCTTCTTGAGGACTTTTCGCTGATTGGCGCGGCGCGGCGGGATTCGGAACTTGCCTTGAGCGAAGACCAGCGGCTGCAGGCTTTCGAGGAAGGCTATTCCGCCGGGTGGTCAGATGCCGCAAAGGCCTATACCGAGGACCGCACGCGCGCCGACATGACGCTAGCGGCCTCTGTGTCGGACATGGCTTTCACCTTCCACGAGGCGCAGGCCGCGATGCTGAAGGCGCTGGCGCCCTTCCTTAGCCAACTTGTGGACACCGTCTTGCCGGAATTGGCGCGCCAAGGCATCGGTCTTCAGGTCCGCGAAGCCCTGATGGCGGCATTGACCCGCGATCAGCCACAGGAAGCGATCATTTCGGCCCGCCCGGACACGCTGGAGGCCATTCGTCGCGCAATCCCGGACCCGGCACCGATGCCATTGCGGCTGCAATCCGATCCCGACCTCGCGGAGGGTCAGGTGATCCTGCGGATCGGTCACCGCGAGCAGGAAATCAACATTGACGCCCTGCTGATCCAGATCCGCAACGCCGTTGCGGCGTTCTTTGCAACAGAACCGAAGGAAGCAAGATATGGCTGACACCGAACAGAAACGTCTACAACCCGATCTTGGCGGGCCGTTTTCGAATGTGCCGATCGAAATCACCATTTCTGTCGGCAAAGCCCGGCCATTGATCCGCGACCTGATGCAGTTTGGGGCCAATGCCGTCCTTGCGCTGGACAAGGGTATCGATGATCCAGTGGAACTGTATGTCGGTGACCGCCTAATCGCGCGCGGCGAACTGGAAGAGCTTGAGGGCGGGCAGAAGGGCCAGTTAGCGGTGCGCTTGATCGAAGTTGCCGATATCCGCGACACCCTGACATGAGCAGATACCGGCGTGTGATCGCACCCGTTCTTGCCGCGGTGCTGGCTTTGGGGATGGTTGCGTCTCCGGCTATTGCTCAGGGTCTGACCCTGTCGCTGGACTCTGGGGGGTCCCTGACGGCCAACGGGTTGCAACTGATCGCACTTGTGACCGTTCTCAGCCTGGCACCCGGCCTGGCGATCACCATCACCTGCTTTCCGTTCATCGTCACGGTCCTGTCAATTCTGCGGCAGGCGATCGGACTGCAACAATCGCCACCCAACCTGCTGATTGTTTCGTTGGCGCTGTTCCTGACCTACTTCGTCATGGATCCGGTTTTCACCCAGTCGTGGGAGGCCGGTATTCGCCCGCTTCTGGACGAAGAGCTGGAAATGACCGCAGCATTTCTGCGCGCCCTGGAACCCTTTCGCATTTTCATGGGCGCGCGCGTTGACCCGGACACGCTTGCGACACTCGCCGCCTTGCGCGATGTCAACTTTTCAGGGGCCATGGATGACGTGCCTTTGTCCGTCCTCATTCCCAGCTTCATGCTGTCGGAAATCGCGCGCGCTTTCGAAGTCGGGTTCCTGTTGTTTCTGCCATTCCTCATCATCGATCTGGTCACAGCCGCAGTTCTGATGTCGATGGGCATGATGATGGTCCCCCCCGCGATTGTCTCTCTGCCATTCAAGCTGGCATTCTTTGTTGTCGCAGACGGTTGGTCTCTGGTCGCGAGTGCCCTTGTCACCGGCTATCAATAACTTGACCTGCTCCGTGCGACGTCAGTCCTGCCGGTGCCGTGGCGCCACGCCGCGCGATCGTAAGTTCACCCGGCCTTGATGTCCTCGGCGATCCTGCCTTGGGCAGGCACGGAAACAGTGTTGACCTGGGCGAGGCGTCGGCGCCGTTTCGCGGACGGGCGGCAGATCACAACATTTCCGATTTGTACAACATGCGCCCTCTAACTCGATCGGCGTCAATCGCTGGCCCGATCGCAGCAATCGCCAGCCGACCTGTGTCTCAGTTCACCACGAATTCTGCATGCAGGGCGCCGGCTGCCTTGATGCTTTTCAGGATGTCGATCATGTCGCGCGGCGAAACGCCAAGTGCATTCAGGCCAGAAACCACCTCGGACAGGCTGGTGCCGGACGGCACCTCTGCCAGACCGATGCCTGCTTCTTCCTCGATTGCGGCTTCGGTTCGCGGCACGACGACTGTCTCTCCCGCTGCAAACGGATTTGGCTGGACGGCCAGAGGAGTCTCGGACACCCGGAGCGTCAGGTTGCCCTGTGACACTGCGACACGCGAAATGCGGACATCTTCGCCCATCACGATGGTGCCAGAGCGCTGATCGATCACGACCCGTGCCTTGCGTTCCGGTTCGACCGAGATGTTCTCGATCCGGCTGAGGGCGTGTGCGGGCGACTGTTGCCGCGTTGCGGCGATATCGACTTGAACGGTGCCCGAATCGAGCATCAACGCGACGGATCGGCCAAAAACACCGTTGATTGCACCTTCGATCCGCTCTGCCGTGGTGAAATCCGGATTGCGCAAGGCCAGACGGATACTGGACAGGCTGGAAAGATCAAAATCCACCTCGCGTTCGACATAGGCGCCAGCGGGAATTGCGCCCGCCGTCGGGACACCTTGGGTCACACTCCCGGCCTCGCCTTCGGCCACGACGCCACCCGCGATGATGGTGCCTTGGGCCACTGCGTAAATCTGGCCATCTGCGGCGTTCATCGGGGTCATGATCAATGTCCCGCCAAGCAGGCTTTTTGCGTCACCGATCGCCGATACAGTCACGTCGATGCGCGAGCCGGACCGGGCAAACGGTGGCAGCCCGGCCGTCACCAGCACGGCCGCCACGTTCTTGGGCCGAAACTGTTCGCCCGTGACGTTCACGCCCAGTCGTTCGAGCAAATTTGCCATGATTTCTTCGGTGAATGGCGCGTTGCGGATCCCGTCACCGGTTCCGTTCAGCCCGACCACAAGGCCATAACCGATCAGGTCATTGCCCCGGACACCGTCAAATTCGACAAGGTCCTTGATCCGGACCGGACCGGCCAAGGCGGGGGCAGCAAGCGCCATCACCACGGCAATTCCCAACAACCGGGTCATCGCAGATAATCCATCAGGGACAAGCGTGACAGCCGCGCCGTGACGGCATACAGGCTTTCCAGACGGAATTCGGTTTCTTCCAATCTGGTCGCGCTTTCATAGGGATCCACGCCCAGCAGGCTGCCACGAGCGTAGTCAAGCGCTGTGCGTTCGGCTGACAGGCGGCTTGTCGCTTCTTCCAGTCGCGACTGGGCATAGCCAAGATCGGCCCGCAACCCGGTTACGGCGTCGTTTGTCGTCCGAATGCGTTCACCAAGCCGGCGCTGCACCGACGCAACGTCCGTATCATCAAGGCTGGACACCGGGTCCGTCGACAAGGCCGCCGCCGAAACATCCGCAAGAACTGCGCGCAGGCGCGGGTCGTCCGCACGCAGGTCAAGGTCAACCGCGCTGTCCGACCCAACCCTGAAGGGTGCAAGGCTGGTCGTTGCACCCAGATAGCCGGCGGTGTCGAACCCCGCGCCGGGCGCAAACCACGCATCGATCGCCGCCAGGTATTCTGCGGGGTCGGTGAGACCCGCGATGACGGGGCGCAGTTGGGCGAGGATTGTATCAGCAGATGCCAAGGCCGGACGGTCGGTTGCAATGCCGGAAAATAGACCGCGGCCTGCAACGCTGGTATTGAACGCAGACACGATCGAGCCCAGTCGGCCCTGTGCCGTGAGTGCCACGCTGTCGCGCACCGCTGGTAACGCGACACTCCCGGCTGCCAGCAGATCGGCGGACAGCGCGGATGTTGTGTCCTGAATGGTCCCAAGCACGGTTTGCATCGCATCGGTAAACTGCGTCGCTTCGGACGCGGCGATGCCATAGCCGCGGACGACACGCAAAGAACGTTCAATATCAGATAGATACGAATAGTCTCCGCCCAGGTGCTTTGCGACGTTCTGGGTTCGGCCGCTGCCGATTTCGGCGGTCAGCGTGTTGAGTTCGCCCTTCAGAACCGCGTTCTGGTTCCGCAACACAAAGGATCGCGCAAGGTCGCCAATGGCGGTCATGGTCATCGTCAAATCCTCAGCAGGGTTTGCATCAGGTCATCGATGACCTGCATCATCCGCGCATTGGCGGAGTAGGCCTGTTCGACGAGGATCAGGCGTTGCATTTCCTGATCCGTATCGACGCCATCGGCCAGTTCGGCTGCACGGGTTTCCGTGAACCGCGCGGCATTGAACCCGAGCGCCTGTTCCTGCACCTGGCGTGTGGTGCCGACCTGCGACAGGAAGGCCGACACCAGATCGGTCGCGCTGCGCGATCCCGCGCCGAAATTGCCGCTTGCAGGAGTGCGCAATGAGGCGAGGGCGTCGGACAGGCGTATGAGTTGCGTTGCATCACCCATCGGACCCGGGGTGGTGGCACCAAGGCCATCCCGCAGGCGCGAAACCTCTCCGCCGCGCGACGGATCAACCGCTGCATTGACGGCCAGACGCATCGACAGCCCGGTTTCTTCACTCGCCAGAAAACGCGCGGTGCCATCCGCGAACAAGCCCGCCGCGGTTGCCGCCAAGGTCGGGTCGAGGGCCGGGTCCTGAAACCTTTCGACCAGATCACGGGCGACGGCGTCCAGACCGGATTGTGCGGTGACGGCGAATTGATCCCGCTGATCAACAAGCGCCGCCAAGGTTCCCCCGGCAAACAAGCGGCCAGCATTGCCGGGCGTCAAGGCAACGCCATTGAAGGTAAATCCGCCCAAGAGCCCGTTTTGCTGGGTCATGTGCGGCATGACCAGGTTCACCGGGCTGAAGTCGATCTGGCTAGCGGTGCCATCCAGAAGAATGGCGCCACCTTCGGTGAACAGCGCGGCCGCACCGCGGGTCTGGTCCACCTCGCGGATCGGGACAATTTCGGAAATGGTGTCGATGATCGTCTGGCGGTGATCCTGCAAGGCGGTGGTATCTGCGCCTTGGTTGATCGCAGCGGAAATCCGGGTGTTCAGGTCACGGACCTGACCCAGCGATGTGTTCAGCAATTCGACCTGTTGTGCGATGGCACGGTCAGCTTCGGTGCGCATGGCCTGGATGCCGTCTGCCGCGGCATTGAACGCCTGCGCAACCTCGCTGGCGCGGTGGAACACCGTGGTCAACCGTTCCGTCGAATCCGGGCGCGATGACGCAGTGACAAGCGCCTCCTCGAACGCGGCCAGCCGTGCCGAAAGCGAGCTTTCCTCATCAGGTGTGCCGACCAGACTTTCAACCCGTTGCAGGAAATCCACCGTGACACGGGCGTTTTCCTGTCCTGCCTGAGCCTGACGCCGATCACTGAGCAGCCCGCGATCGACGTGGCGGGTGGTCCCGTCAATCGTGGCGCCACCGGAGCTGCCGACGAGGCGGGACGAGACCGCAATGTCGCGACGGCCATATCCTTCGGTCAGGGCGTTGGCGACATTGCTGGACACCAGTTCTGCGGTCCGCGCCGCGACCGTCAGGCCGGAGAGGGCGTTCGACAAGGCACCGGATATGGACATGCTTTGGCTCCCGGCTCAAGGTCAACGCTTGATGTTCGTGGTTTCCTGCAACATCTCGTCCACGGTCTGGATCACCTTGGCATTCGATGTGTAGGCGCGCTGGGTCTGGATCATGTCCGTCAGTTCGCCGGCGACGTCGGTTGCCGATTCCTCGCGGGCAAAGGCGACGATGTCGCCGGTCGGGCCATCACCGGCGTCCCACAGAAAATAGCTGCCGCTTTCCGGAGACGGCATGTAGGTCTGGAAATCCATGGCAACCATGCCGTTGGGGTTCGGCAAGTCGACCAGCGGCACCTGATAGATGCGGCGGGTGATCCCGGTGTCGAAGAAGGCAAACACATAGCCGTTCGCGTCGACCTCGACCGAGGTCATGTTGCCGACGGGCGACCCATCCTTAGCGATCGAAACCGGGGCAAAGCTGTCGGACAATTGCGTGATGCCATCCGATTCACCCACCGTGCCGATATCGATTTCCATCGGGCCGGACGCCACGTTGACGATCAGTTTGCCGGTCGCAGGGTCATAGGCGCCGCCGGACACCGTGGTGACCGAGGCCAGCGTGCCGCCAGACGCGCGACTGTCCGCGAAGGTCATCTGGTAGGACCCGATGGTCGTGCCCGGGCTGGCCGTGTCCTTGATGACCATGGTCCAGGCGTTCGACGATCCAGTGGCCGGAACAGTTGGTGAAAACTCGATGATCAGGCTTTCGGATTTGCCCAGATTGTCGAAATATTCGACGGACAGGTCCCGCATCGTGCCATCAGACCCGGCCGCGGTTTCCGTTGCCGGGAGGTTGATCCCAAGGGTCAGTTTGGTTGTCGGTTCGCCGGTGAACTGGTTCACATTGATCTGAACCGGTTGCAGGCCCGCGGATGTATCGCGGGGAAAACTCGGGACGGTGCCATCGGGCAGCGCCGGCCAACCCAGCAGGATCAGATCCGATTCCGACCGCAGATAGCCATCGGCATCGGTGCGAAACGATCCGGTCGTGGTCAGGAACATCTGCTCCGCGCCATTGCCGACATCGACATCCGTGGCCTTTGCGACCGGGATGAACCCGCGGCCCCGCACCGCAAGATCGGTCGCGTTTGCCGTGGCAACCAATGGACCGCGTTCGTCGATCAGCCGCTGTGTGGTGACGCGGACCCCGCCGGCGGAATAGGTCCCGCCCTTGGACGAAATCACCATCGAGTGAAAATCCGCCTCCATCCGCTTGTAGCCATAGGTCGCCGAGTTGGCGATATTGTCCGAAATGGTCGCGAGGCGGCTGGCATTTGCGGATAGGCCGGAAACCCCTGCGTTGAGCGAGGAGGAAATCGTCATGGATACGCCTTTCTGCTGAACCAAGATCTGATCATTGCAGCAAGGCTTACCCCCGAGGCCTTAACGGGGGCCTAATCTGTAAAATTCCCGCCTTTTCCCCCGTCTAGCCTGACTGCCGCAGCAGGACGATTTCCAGACGGTTGTTGCGCGGCGACATGGGATTTGGCGATGCGTTCTGCCGGTCCGCATGGCTGGTCACACGCGCCAGCCGCGCGGGATCAAGCCCCTGTTGTTCCAGCAGGGCGCGCATGGACTGTGCGCGCATCATCGATGTGTCCCAGACAATTTTGTGCTTTGTGACAATGGGTTGCGACTGCACATGTGCCTCGACCGCAACCGGATTTGCCACGATGCGCATGGCTTCGACCAGACTTTGGGTCAGGGCTTCCAGCACCGGCATCGGGGCAGATGTCTGGGGATCAAACAGCGGGCTACCTTCCAGATCAAAGAACTCGATGATCAGCCCCTCGTCGGTCAGACGCATGACGACGTGTTTGCGCAGGGCATGATCCATTTCGCTTTCGGCGCCGCGGCCCGACAGCAGTTCCTCGACCTGCTTCAGCGATTCGGTCTCGGCGGTCTGGTTGGCCGATGCGGCCTCGGCCAACCCGGTATCGCCGCGTGCCTGCCGCGATTCCGTCGGGCGCAGCGCGGTCGCCCCGGTGCCGGTCTGCGGCAGGGCCTGTTCGGAAAACACCGTTTCACCGCCGAAACTGCCCTCGCCGCCACCGGAAATCCGGTTCACGGCGATGGTCGGACTGAAATAGTCCGCCAGACCCTTGCGTTGTTTTTCCGTCGTCGCGTTCAACAGCCACATCAACATGAAGAAGGCCATCATGGCCGTCACAAAGTCCGCATAGGCCACTTTCCACGCCCCACCGTGGTGCCCGCCGCCTGCGATAACCTTCTTCCGTTTGATGATGACTGGCGCCGCAGCATTTTGCGAGCCCATCTCCACCACCTGTAATCTCACCCGCATTCAGGGTTAGCGAACAGAGGTTGCCCAGAGCTTAACGGGGCACGTGGGGAACGGATAAAAGGCTAGGCGTTTTCCGGCAGGTCAACACCCTGTGGCCAGCCCAGCGCCAACCAGGCCGCCAAGGCCCGATCACCCGGTGGCACGCCGTCGTGCGCCAGCGCGTGCAGTTCGGTGGCGATGGCCTGTAGCAACCGCAAGACGGCGGCAGGGCGGGTCAGGGGTTCGGGTGGCACCCGGGCGAAACGTGCCTCTTCGCGGGCCAGATCCTCGATCAGCGGGTCGATCACCCGCCCGCCGCCGCCCGGATAGCGATACCATCCCCAGCCCAGCGCGCGCCCGATCCGGCCTTCGGCATGGGCGCGGGGCAGGATCGGATTGGGGTCATCGGGGGCCAGCACCCGGCGCAGGGTCAGGGCGCGGTCCAGCCCTTCGCGGTCTTGCGCGGCATAGGGCCCAAGAACGAAACCTGCGCTTTCCAGATCCTCGTCGATTTCCCACGGCACGGCGCCACGCAGCACCAGATCATCCGCCCGGCGCCATAACGCGCCCTGCAACCGGGCGCCGGGGGATGGGCCGATATCGGCGCGCAAGGTCAGGCAGGCCCCCAGCCCAAAAGCCAAGGCCCGCGGCAACCGGTCCGGGATGCCGTCCCGTAACCCGATTTCCAGCAGCGGCGGCAGGCCGGGCAAGCCGTGCAGATCCAGCACCATATCGCCGCCCTGCCCCGGCACCAAAACGGCGACCGGCACATGTTGCGGTCCGGCCCGGCCGGTTGCGTCGCAGATCAGATCCACCGCCGCGTCGGGCATCACCGCCGTCACGGCAACCGGCGCACCGGCGCGTGTCAGCATGGTGCGCAGG